>JBPEXK010000438.1:0-2736 GCA_052031745.1 Marinobacter sp.
CCTTCGACTATGGCCCCTACGCCTTCCTGGACGAGTTCGACGCCGGCTACATCTGCAATCACACCGACCAGGGCGGGCGCTACGCCTACAACCGGCAACCGCAGATCGGCTTCACCAACTGCCGCTATCTGGCCAACGCCCTGCTCCCGGTGATGAACGAAGACGCCGTGCGCCGGGGCCTGCGCCGCTATGAAGTGGCCTACAACGACCGGTTCCTGCAGAACATGCGCGACAAACTGGGGCTGCAGCGGCAACAGGACGGCGACCTGGGCCTAATCATGGACACCTTCAGCATGCTGCACGAGCACCACGTGGACTACACCGCGTTTTTCCGGGCCCTGTCCAACTTGCGCAAGCACGGCCATGCGCCGGTCATCGATCTGTTCGTGGACCGCAGCATCGCCAGCGACTGGCTGCAGCGTTATGAGCAACGCTTGCAGTCAGAGAACCGGCCAGACGACGATCGGGAGGCGGCGATGCGCCAGGTGAATCCCAAATACATCCTGCGCAACTATCTGGCCCAACAGGTCATCGAGGCGGCCCAGGACGGCGATTACGCACCGCTGCAGGAACTGCTCTCGGTGTTGGAGCGCCCATTCGATGAACAACCGGACTATGAGCGTTACGCCGCGCTGCCGCCGGATTGGGGCAAGCACATGAGCATCAGCTGCTCGTCCTGAACCTATGCCTGGTTAAAAGAAGGGCGTGAGGTAAAACGGCCATAAAAAAAGGGTGAAGCCTGCGCTTCACCCTTTTTTCGTTGCCGATGCAATTGCGATCAAACAGCCTTGGCCGCGATGATCTTCTCCTGCCATTCGGCCGGGCCGGTCTGGTGCACGGACGAGCCGCGGGAATCGACCGCCACGGTCACCGGCATGTCCTCAACCTCGAACTCATAGATGGCTTCCATACCCAGTTCCGGGAAGGCCACCACCTCGGCGTTCTTGATCGCCTTGGACACCAGGTAGGCAGAACCGCCCACCGCCATCAGGTACACGGCGCCAAACTCGCGAATGGCGTCGATGGCCACCTGGCCCCGCTCGGCCTTGCCGATCATGCCGGTCAGGCCGGTCTTCTCGAGCATGGTGTGAGTGAACTTGTCCATCCGGGTGGCGGTGGTGGGGCCTGCCGGGCCAACCACTTCTTCCCGCACCGGATCCACCGGGCCCACGTAATAGATGAAGCGGCCTTTCAGATCCACCGGCAGCTCTTCGCCCTTCTCGATCATGTCGACCATCTTCTTGTGGGCGGCGTCCCGGCCGGTCAGCATCTTGCCAGACAGCAGCACGGTTTCACCCGGCTGCCAGTCTTTGACCTCTTCCGGGGTAACGGTGTCCAGGTTCACCCGGCGCACGTTCTCACCCACTTCCCAGGTGATTTCCGGCCAGTCGTCCAGGCTCGGCGGGGTCTGCAGGGACGGACCGGTGCCATCCAGGGTGAAGTGGGCGTGGCGGGTGGCCGCGCAGTTCGGGATGATGGCTACCGGCTTGTTGGCGGCGTGAGTTGGGTAGTCTTTGACCTTCACATCCAAGACGGTGGTCAGCCCCCCCAGGCCCTGGGCGCCAATGCCCAGATCGTTCACCTTGTCGAACAGCTCCAGACGAAGCTCCTCGGCCCGGTTCGATGCGCCCTTCGCCTGCAGGTCGTGGATATCGATCGGGTCCAGCAGGGATTCTTTGGCCATTTCCATGGCCTTCTCCGCGGTACCACCGATACCAATACCCAGCATGCCCGGCGGACACCAACCGGCGCCCATCTGGGGAACCATCTTCAGCACCCAGTCCACCACGGAATCAGACGGATTCAGCATGGCGAACTTGGACTTGGCCTCGGAACCACCACCTTTGGCAGCTACGTGCACTTCAACCTTGTCGCCCGGAACCATCTTGTAATGAATGATGGCCGGGGTGTTGTCACCGGTGTTCTTACGCGCACCATCCGGGTCGTCCAGGATGGAGGCCCGCAGCACGTTGTCCGGGTGGGTGTAGGCCCGGCGCACGCCTTCGTTGATCACGTCGTCGAGGGGCATGTCGCAATCCCACTGCACGTTCATGCCGATGTTTACGAACACGGTCACAATGCCGGTGTCCTGACACAGAGGACGGTGGCCTTCGGCGCACATACGGGAGTTGATCAGGATCTGCGCCATGGCGTCCTTGGCCGCCTGAGACTCTTCCTTCTGGTAGGCCTCATGGACGCTGTCGATAAAATCCTTCGGGTGGTAATAGGAAATGAACTGCAGCGCGTCCGCTACGCTTTCAATCAGGTCGTCCTGGCGGATTACAGTGGTCATAGGCGCCTCATCAGCTTGATATCGTTTTTTCGAATCGTGATTCACCGATTCGTTATGCAATAAAGGGCCGAGAGTTTACCAGAAAATCCCCGGTGCGAGGCATCCAGCCGAGCAGGCGCTCAGAAGTGCCGGCACCGCTCGACAAACCGTTCGGTGCCAACTATTTTGCACATTGGCGAATTTCCAATCCTGCGAGGGCGATTCAAAGAGACAGAATCACACTTTCGGCTGATCAACACTTGCGTCACTGTCGCTATAGTCGAAGCTACAGAAATTGGCTTAATGCGCTGGCCAGAATTTCAGACAACCGTTAATAAGCAGAACAGGCCACTGACAACGGGCTTACCGGATCAGACCGGCCCCGTCAGCTGCCGAACATAACGACACAACAACAGGAAAAGGTTCCACCCATGTTCAAGAAAACTCTAATAAGCGTTGCCGTG
>JBPEXK010000439.1:0-1621 GCA_052031745.1 Marinobacter sp.
GGTCTGCCGGATCTGGGTATGACGTCCATGAATGACGTGGTCGAGGACGTGCGCCGCATCACCGCGGCCTCGGATCTGCCGCTGCTGGTGGACATTGACACCGGCTGGGGTGGTGCCTTCAACATTGCCCGGACCATCCGGGAAATGGAACGCGCCGGGGCGGCGGCTGTCCATATCGAGGATCAGGTAGCCCAGAAGCGTTGCGGACATCGGCCGAACAAGGAAATCGTATCCCAGGACGAGATGGTGGACCGGATCAAGGCCGCCGTAGACGCCCGGGAAGACGATGATTTCTTCATCATGGCTCGTACCGATGCCTTCCAGAAGGAAGGGCTGGAAGCAGCTATTGAGCGTGCCAAGGCCTGTATCGAAGCCGGTGCCGACGGTATCTTCGCCGAGGCGGTCACCGAGCTTGAGCACTACAAGGCGTTCTCGGAGGCGCTGGATGTGCCCATTCTCGCCAACATCACCGAGTTCGGTGCCACGCCGCTGTACAACCGCAAGGAACTGGGCGAGGCCGGAGCCGATATGGTGCTGTATCCGCTGAGTGCCTTCCGGGCCATGAACAAGGCGGCGCTGACTGTGTACCAGAACATCCTGGATAAGGGCGACCAGAAAGACGTGGTCGACCTGATGCAGACACGGATGGAACTCTACGATTTCCTTAACTACCACGATTTTGAGCAGAAGCTGGACCAACTCTTCCAGCAACAGAAAAACTAAGCCGACACGTGACTGACGATCATCCTGAGATGAGGGGGAAGAATAATGGCTGAAGGGAAAAAACTCGAAGGCGCCGGCCTGCGCGGTCAGGTGGCCGGTCAGACGGCATTGTGCACCGTGGGTAAATCCGGTGCGGGCCTGACCTACCGGGGCTACGAAATTGCCGATCTGGCGGAACACGCCCAGTTCGAAGAAATCGCCTACCTGCTGCTGCGGGGCAAATTGCCCAACCGCCAGGAGTTGGACGCCTACAAGAAGAAGCTGCACAGCCTGCGCGGATTGCCCGCGGCCCTGAAAACCGTGCTCGAGCAGATCCCCAAGGACGCCCACCCGATGGACGTCATGCGCACCGGCTGCTCCATGCTCGGCAACCTGGAGACCGAGTTGGATTTCAGCGAACAGGACGACAAGATCGACCGCATGCTGGCGGTATTCCCGTCCATCATTACCTACTGGTACCGCTTCGCCCACGAGGGCGTGCGCATCGAGACCGACAGCGATGTGGATTCCATCGGCGGCCACTTCCTCGAGCTGCTGCACGGCAAGAAGCCCAGTGAGCTGCACGAGAAGGTGATGAACGTGTCGCTGATCCTGTACGCGGAGCACGAGTTCAACGCCTCTACTTTCAATGCACGGGTCTGTGCCTCCACGTTGAGTGACATCCACAGTTGTGTCACCGGTGCCATCGGCACCCTGCGTGGTCCGCTGCACGGCGGCGCCAACGAGGCGGCCATGGAACTGATCCAGAAGTTCCAGACCCCGGACGAGGCCGAGGCCGGCCTGCTGGGTATGCTGGAGCGCAAGGAAAAGATCATGGGCTTTGGCCATGCCATCTATAAGGACAACGACCCGCGCAACGCCATCATCAAGCAGTGGTCGAAAAAGCTGGCGGACGAAG
>JBPEXK010000440.1:0-2976 GCA_052031745.1 Marinobacter sp.
TGGATCTCGCCGGCGCTCGGCGACAGCAGGCCCATCACCGTGCGCGCCACCGTGGACTTGCCACAGCCGGATTCACCCACCACGCACAGGGCCTCGCCCTTCTGGACCTGCAGATCCACGCCGTTGATGGCGTGCACCGCCTCCTGCTTGCGGTGGAAGCGGCCCTTCTCGAAGCTGATCTGCTCCAGCAGGCTGCCGGACAGATCAAACCTCTTCTCCAGCCCGCGAATTTCAACCAAGGGGGACGGTGAGGTCATGATTCCGACTCCTGCATGCGTTTCTCTTGCTCAATAAGGTTGCTGACTTCATAACAGGCCACATCCACGTTGCCGGACCGGACATACTCCGGCATGGCGCGCTTGCACTGCTCGGTGGCGAACTTGCAGCGCGGGTGGAACGGGCAGCCGCTGGGCACATTCTTCAGCGACGGCATGGAGCCTGGAATCTGGTACAGCCGTTCACCCGGCTCGCCCATTTGCGGCAGGGCGTTGATCAGGCCCTGGGTGTAGGGGTGCTGGGCGTCGTTGATGATTTCCCGGGTCGAGCCCTGCTCAATGATCCGGCCCGAGTACATCACCAACATGCGCTGGGTCACCTGGGACACCACACCGAGATCGTGGGTGATCAGCATCAGTGCGACGTTGTCCTGCTCACACAATTCCAGCAGCAGCGCCATGATCTCAGCCTGGATGGTCACATCCAGCGCCGTGGTGGGTTCGTCGGCGATGATGATCTCCGGATCCAGCAGCAGCGCGATGGCGATGATCACCCGCTGGCGCATACCGCCGGAGAGCTCGTGGGGGTACTGGTCCAGCCGCTTTTCCGGCGACGGAATCTGCACCTTGGTGAGCTTGTCCAGGGCGATGGCCCGGGCCTCTTTGGTGCTGATCCGGCGATGGGCCTTGATGGCCTCGACCATCTGGGTGCCGATCGACAGCACCGGGTTCAGGGTCATCATCGGGTCCTGGAAAATCATCGCGATGCGGTTGCCGCGAATCTTGCGCAGCTCGCGCTCGCTCATGGCCGCCAGGTCCTTGCCCTCGAACAGGATCTGGCCGCCGGCAATGTAGCCGGGACGGGCAATCAGGTTGAGGATGGAGAACGCCGCCACCGATTTACCGGCGCCGGATTCACCCACCAGGCCCAGGCGCTCGCCCTTGTCCAGGCTGAAGCTGATGCCGCGCAGGGCGGTCAGATCGCCGCCGCGCACGGCGAAGCGAACATCGAGGTTTTTTACTTCCAACAGTGCCATTACTAACCCCTGCCTTTTAACCTTTGTAGAGCCGTGGATTCATGACATCCCGCAGCCAGTCACCCAACAGGTTGATGACCAGCACGAGGATTACCAGCACCAGGCCGGGGATCAGGGTGATCCACCAGGAACCACTCTGGATGTAGTCAAAGCCGGACTTGATCAGCGAGCCCAGGGACGGCTGGGTTTCTGGCATGCCCAGGCCCAGGAACGACAGCGCCGCCTCGGAGATGATGGCGTTGGCGATCTGCACCGTGGCAATGACGAAGATCGGCGACAGGGTATTGGGCAGGATGTGCCGGAACATGATCCGGCGAGTGCCGAAACCCATCACCTTGGCGGCGTCGACATACTCTTTCTTCTTCTCTGCCAATACCGAGGCACGCACGGTGCGGGCGATCTGCGGCCACTCCGCCACGCCGATGATGAAGATCAGCATGTAGATGGCGATCTCGCCGAACATCAGGTTGCCGAAGCTGGCCTTGAACACCGCACCGACAATGATCGCTACCATCAAGGTGGAGAACGACAGCTGCACGTCGGCGATGCGCATCAGGATGGAATCGACCCGGCCACCCAGGTAGCCGGCCAGCAGGCCGAACAGGATACCCAGCACGGCCTGCAACACCACGGCACCGAAGCCGATCACCAGCGACACCCGGGTGCCGTACAGGATGGTGGACAGCATGTCCCGGCCCTGGGCGTCGGTGCCCAGCGGGAAGGCCGCATCGGCGCCGCTCATGCCCACCGGCGGCAGCTCCGAGTTCATGATATTGATCTGGGCCAGATCGTAAGGGTCGGTCGGGGCCAGCAGCGGGGCAAACACCGCCGCGGCCACCATCAGCACCAGCACCAGAAAGCTCACAATGGCAATCTTGTCGCGCTTGAAGCTGTACCAGAGGAAGGAGTCGCGAAAGCGATCCCAGCGTGAAATCGTCGCCGTCGTCATGCTTTCTTACCTGTCAGTTTAACCGTGGGATTCACCAGGCCGTAGATCAGATCCACGATGGTGTTGGTAATCACGAAAATCAGCCCGACCACCATCAGGTAGGCCACGATCAGCGGGATGTCACTGCGGGTGATGGCCTCCAGGAACATCAGGCCCACGCCCGGCCACTGGAAGACCGTCTCGGTCAGGATGGTGTAGGCCACCATGGTGCCGATCTGCACCCCGCCGACGGTGATCACCGGCAGCATGGTGTTCTTCAGGGCGTGCAGGAAGTTGATGCGGCCCGGCTGCAGGCCCTTGGCCCGGGCGTAGCGCACGTAATCGCTCTGCAGCACTTCCATCATCTCGGCCCGGATCAGGCGGATGAACAGCGGCAGCATGATCGAGGCCAGGGAAATGGCCGGCAGGATCAGGTGCAGGATGCCTCCGGTGGAGAAGAAGCCGGAGTGCCAGGTGCCGAACAGGTGCGTCAGTTCGTCACCTCGGCCGTAGGACGGCAGGCCACCCTCGGTGGACAGCGCGCTGTTCAGGCCCTGCCCCCAGCCAGTGTCGGACGGGAACAAGTCCACGGTGACACCGATTGAGAACAGCTGAATCAGCACAATGGCGGTCAGGAACACCGGGATGGAAATCCCAACGGTGCTGACCCCCATAAAAAATTTGGACAACCAGGCCTGGGGCCGGATGGCGGCGTAAACGCCAATGGGCACCGAGAAAAACATGATGATCAGGCTGGCGCCGATGGCCAGTTCCAGAGTCGCTGGCAGGTGTTCGA
>JBPEXK010000441.1:0-9689 GCA_052031745.1 Marinobacter sp.
TTCACTCCCACCACAATCTGGTGATGCCCATGGCAATGCTGATGGGAGGTGGTCGGCAACTCCATTAGTCGAGCATCTAACATAGACGCAAGCGCACCTTAATAATTGATAATATTACTCAATTAAAGCAGATCTGAGTGAAACTTGCACACCAGCTCATGAACCGAGTGGCTGACTTGCTCGAGGGACGCGGCGGCGTCGACCACGCTGTAGCGATTGGGGTCGGCCTTGGCCCGCTCCAGGTAGGTATCGCGAATGCGCTGGAAGAAGGACACGGCTTCCTGCTCGAACCGGTCCAGTTCGCCCCGATTGCGCGCCCGCTTCATCCCGGTCTCCACCGGTGCATCCAGCAGGATGATATGGTCTGGCCGAAGCTCGCCCTGCACCAGAGTTTCCAGCATGGCGATGCGCTCGCGCGAGACTCCGCGCCCACCGCCCTGATAGGCAAAGGTGGCGTCGGTAAAGCGGTCGCACAGCACCCACTGCCCGCGCTCCAGGGCCGGCAGGATACGGGTATTCAGGTGCTGGGCCCGGGCCGCGAACATCAGCAGCAATTCGGTGGTCTCGTCCACCGGCTCATCCCGGGGCGCGAGCAACAATTCACGGATGGCTTCGGCCATGGGCGTACCGCCCGGCTCCCGGGTCACCACCACATCGACACCGAGGGATTTCAGGGCCGCGGCGGCATTGGCCAACTGGGTGGATTTCCCCACCCCTTCGGTACCCTCGAAGGTAATGAACTGACCCCGCTGCGTCATCATGACTCTCCGTTACCGCTGCTGGACTCGGACTGGGCCGCCGGGGAAGACCGGTAGTCTTTGCGACGATTGAGCTGAAACTCACGGACCGCCTTCTGGTGCTCGGCCAGAGTGCGGGAGAACTTGTGGGTGCCGTCGCCGCGGGCCACAAAATAGAGCGCATCGCCATCGTCCGGATGCAGGGCCGCGTGAATGGCCTCCCGGCCCGGCAGTGCAATCGGCGTGGGCGGCAGGCCATCAATACGATAGGTGTTGTAAGGCGTGTAGGTACGCAGATCGCGCTTGCCAATGCGCCCCTTGTAGCTGTCGCCCATGCCGTAGATCACGGTCGGGTCGGTCTGCAGACGCATGCCCTTCTGCAAGCGCCGCACGAACACCCCGGCGACCTGCTCGCGCTCATGGGTGGCGCCGGTCTCGCGCTCGACGATGGACGCCATGATCAGTGCTTCGTAGGGCGAATCGTAGGGCAGGTCTGGAGCGCGATTGGCCCACTCTTCCTCGAGGGCGGTGGCCATGGTGTCGTAGGCCCGCTGCAGCAGGTCCAGGTCGGATTCGCTGCTGCTGAACAGGTAGGTGTCGGGGAAGAAGCGTCCTTCCGGATGCTCCCCTTCGGCTCCTACCGCCTTCATGATCTCGGCGTCGGTCCAGTCCCGGGTCACCTGCTTCAGGCGTTCGGTATTGGCCAATGCGGCCCGCATGTCACTGAATGTCCAACCCTCGATGAACTGCACCGACCAAAGCTTGGTGTCGCCGGACACCATGGCCTGCAGCATCTGCAGGGGCGTCATGCCGTCGGTGAACTCGTAGTCGCCGGCTTTTACCTGGGTCTGGCCCGGGTTCAGTCGCCCGTATACCCGCAACCACAGCCCTTTTTCCACCAGCCCTTCCTGTTCGAGCCGCCGGGCCAGTTGGCTGAACGCGGTGCCGCTGGGCAAGTTGAACAGCATCGGCTCGTCCAGCACCACCGGCTTCTCGAGGCTTTGCAGGCCATTCCAAACCCAAAGGCCGGAGCCGGCGGCGACCAGTACCGTGGCACAAACCGAGGCAATCAGTAACTTCTTGAGCAAAAGACTATTCCAGTAGATCGAGAGGATTGAAGATTGTCGCAAGTCCGCTATCGACAGGCAAATCCTGATCCGCCAACCGGCGCACGGGCACGATGCCCAGCACGCTGTTAAGCAGGAACAGGCCCTGGCTGTTCGGCCCGGTTACGTCGGCGATGGTCAGCGGCTGCTCATGCACCGCATCACCCCGTTTCCGCAAGCGTTCCAGCAGCCACTCCCGCAGCACCCCGGCGACGGCCAGGGAAGACGCCGGCGGAGTCAGCCAGCCCTGCGCGGTCTTGACCAAAAGATTAGTGCGGGTGCCCTCAACCAGGTGCCCCTCGGGGTCAGACATAATGACCTCGAACAGCCGGTCGTCCAGCTCGCGGGCGGCCATGACCTGGTCCAGGCGATTCAGGGATTTGATTCCGGCAAACAGCGGCGCCACCGACAAAGGCACCCGGGATAGGTCCGCCTCAACCCCTGCGGGATCGGGACTCGGCGGCAGCTCCGCGGCGGATACCAGCAGGTTCGGGCGCATGTGATCGTCCGGGCGGTAGCCCCGCCCGCCGGAGCCCCGGGTGAGGATCAGTTTGAGCACCCAGCCCTGCTGGCCCTCCCGGGCCCAGCGCTTAGCCGCCTGTGCGCAGGCGGACTGCAGCTCTGCCCGGGACACCTCGATCCCCAGGCGTCGGGCGTCTCGCTCCAGGCGCAACAGGTGCCGCGACAGCAGCACGCCCTGCCCGCCCTGCATTCGAATGGTTTCGAACAGCCCGTCGCCGTAGGCCAGGCCCCGGTCGTTGGCCGGGAGCCCGCCCTCGTCTGCCCAATACAGGTTGAGCATGGGCCAGATCAGTCTTCGTAACGGCGGAAGATCAGGGTGCCGTTCGTGCCGCCAAATCCGAAAGAGTTGGACAGGGCCACACGGACGTCGGATTCACGGCTCTGATTGGGCACGAAGTCCAGATCACAGCCCTCGTCCGGGTTGTCCAGGTTGATGGTCGGCGGCAACAGGCGATCCCGGATCGCCAGCACCGAGAAAATGCCTTCCACGGCGCCGGCGGCACCGAGCAGGTGCCCGGTCATGGACTTGGTGCTGCTCATGGCCAGCTTCTGGGCATGGTCGCCAAACACCGACTTCACCGCCGCCACTTCGGCCACGTCCCCGACCTGGGTCGAGGTGCCATGGGCGTTGATGTAATCCACCTCGTCAGGGCTCAGGCCGGCATCACGCAGGGCGTTCTTCATGGAACGAGCCGCGCCCTCGCCGCTCTCCGGCGGCGCGGTGATGTGATGGGCATCGTCGCTCATGCCGAAGCCGACAATCTCGCCGTAAATGGTAGCGCCCCGCTTTTTCGCATGCTCCAGGTCTTCCAGCACAACCACGCCGGCGCCATCGCTCAACACGAAGCCGTCACGCTCACGATCCCAGGGCCGGCTGGCTTTCTCCGGTTCGTCGTTGCGCGTGGACAGGGCCCGGGCGGCCGAGAAGGCGGCAATGCCGGTGCGGGTGGTGGCCATTTCCGAGCCACCGGCCAGCATCACGTCGGCGTCACCGTAGGCGATGGTACGCGCGGCGTAGCCGATGTTGTGGGTACCGGTGGTGCAGGCCGTTACGATGGCAATGTTGGGGCCGCGGTAACCGAAGCGAATCGCGGCGTTACCGGAAATCATGTTGATCACCGAGGCCGGGACGAAAAACGGCGATACCTTGCGTGGCCCGGATTTCTCCATGGTCAGCACGTTCTTCTCGATGTACTCGAGACCGCCGATGCCGGAACCGATGGCGATGCCCGCGCGCTCCTTGTCCAGCTCGTCGTAATCGTTCAGGCCGCTGTCGTCCACCGCCTGTTGGGCGGCGATCAGCCCGTAGTGGATGAAGGCGTCGAGTTTGCGCGCTTCCTTGGTGGACAGCCAGGGCTCCAGATCCAGGTCCTTGATCGCACCGCCGATGCGGGTGTTGTATCCGGAGGCATCAAAACGATCAATCATGCCGATGCCGCTGCGGCCAGCCCGCACGCCATCCCACGAACTTTTCACGTCGTTGCCCAAGGGGGACAACATGCCCATGCCAGTGATGACAACCCGTCGTTTACTCATAAAACCCTTCACCCGATCCTTTTGAGAATGCGTCCGATCTTTGATTGAACCTGATTTTCAGCCAATAAAAAAGCCGTCCTTCGTTCAATAACAAGGACGGCTTTGTGCCTGGCTTTTAAAAATGCAGAGTATCAGGTGTGCGCGACAATGTAGTCAATCGCGTCCTGAACACTGGCCAGCTTCTCGGCCTCTTCATCGGGAATTTCGGTTTCGAATTCCTCTTCCAGTGCCATAACCAGCTCAACGGTGTCCAGTGAGTCAGCGCCAAGATCCTCTACAAAAGAAGATGTGTTCTGAACTTCGGACTCTTTAACGCCCAACTGTTCACAAACGATCTTCTTCACGCGCTCTTCAACTGTACTCATAATGTCCTCACTTTGTGTGTCAACCAAGCAACTTTGTGCTGCAAGTTTAATTTAAACCCCACCCGCAGACAAGCAGGGATTCGGTTAAACATGTTGTGTGACAAGGGCTTGCGTGCAAGCAACGGCCACCTGTCTATCCCATGTACATTCCGCCGTTTACGTGGATGGTCTCACCCGTCACGTATCCGGCTGCATCTGACGCCAGGAAGGCAACCACGGCTGCCACTTCTTCCGGCTCACCCAGACGACCCGCAGGTATGATTTCCAGCATAGCCTCACGCTGCTTGTCGTCCAGTTTTTTTGTCATATCAGTGTCAATAAACCCGGGCGCCACGCAGTTAGCGGTAATGCCGCGGTTCGACATCTCTTTCGCCAGGCTGCGGGTGAACCCCTCGACGCCGGCTTTGGCAGCGCAGTAGTTGCCCTGGCCTGGATTACCCATGCCCGCCACCACTGAACTGATGTTGATGATCCGGCCCCACTTGGCCTTGGCCATGCCCCGCAGCACCGCCTTGCTAGTGCGGTAGACGCTGGACAGGTTGGTCTCGAGCACCGCCGCCCAGTCGTCGTCTTTCAGACGCATGAGCAGGTTGTCGCGGGTGATACCGGCGTTGTTGACCAGAATCTGGGGCGCGCCAGAGGTGCTGGCAATCTCTTTCAGGCCGGCATCGATGCTTTCCGGCTCGGCCACGTTCATGACGATGCCGTAGCCGTTCAGCCCTGCCGCTTTGAGATCGTTGGTGATGGTTTCGGCGCCGGCGGGGCTGGTGGCGGTACCGATCACCTCGGCACCCTGCTTGGCCAGCGCGTGGGCGATGGCCTTACCAATACCGCGGGTTGCACCGGTAACCAGTGCGGTTTTGCCTTCCAAAGACATGAATCACTCCCTTTTTAGGACTGGCCGAACGCTTCCAGCGCTTTCGCCAGTGAGTCCGGCTCTTCGATGCTGTGAACGGGCAGGCCCCGCTCAATTCGCTTGATCAACCCGGCCAGGACTTTACCGGTACCGCACTCAACCGCTACCTGCACGTCGCTGGCGACCAGGGCTCGTACCGAGTCGGTCCACAGCACCGGCGAATAGAGCTGCTTCAACAAATTGGCCTTGAGTGTATCGGAATTCGTTTCGGCGACGGCGTTAACATTTTGTATAACCGGTATGACAGCGTCGTTAAACCGCACGTCTTCCAGCTCACCGGCCAATTCTTCCGCGGCACCTTTCATCAGGGCGCAGTGGGAAGGCACGCTGACCGGCAGAGGCATGGCCTTGCGGGCGCCTTTTTCCTTGCACACCTCGATGGCGCGATCGACCGCGGCCGCCGATCCGGCAATCACAACCTGGCCGGGCGCATTGAAGTTCACCGCCGCGACCACGTCGCCGTTGGCAGCCGCTTCGCAGGCTGCAACCACATCCTGGTCTTCCAGACCCAGGATCGCCGCCATCTTGCCTTCACCGGCCGGCACGGCGTCTTGCATCAGTTCACCACGCAGGCGAACCAGCTTGACCGCGTCGACAAAATCCAGGCTTTCCGCTGCCACCAGCGCGCTGTACTCACCCAGGCTGTGACCGGCAACAAAGTCCGGCTGACCGCCGCCGGCAATCTTCCACTGCCGCCACAACGCCACACTCGCGGTGAGCAGTGCCGGCTGAGTCACCATGGTTTGGTTCAGCTCCTCGGCCGGCCCTTTCTGGCACAGCTGCCACAGGTCGTAGCCGAGCGCGTTGGAGGCCTCGTCAAAGGTTTTATTGATGATGGGCCACGCCTCGGCTGCCGCTGACAGCATGCCGACCGACTGAGACCCCTGTCCGGGAAAAATAAAGGCTGATTTCATAAGGAGGATCTTAACGTTATTGGGGTGTACCGGGAGATTAGCCAATAGTACAAGTTAGGCCAATTATCCGCGAATACGCAGCAAGAACGGGACAGACTTTAGTCTCAGGGTGTTACAGCATGAGGTCGTCGAGGCGCTCATTGATCCGGCGCGGAACTTCAAGCTCCACTTCCCGGACCGCCTGACGAATGGCTGCCAGCATGGCACGCTCATTGGCGTTGCCGTGGCTTTTGATGACCACGCCCTGCAGCCCAAGCAGGCTGGCGCCGTTGTGGCGCGATGGGTCCATCAGCCGCAGCAGCCGACCGATGATGGGACGGGCCATCATGCCAACAAAGCGACCATACAGGGTTTTGGTGAACGCCTGCTCCATCAATTCAATCAGCAGACCGGCCACACCCTCGCCGGTTTTCAGGGCAATGTTGCCGACAAAGCCGTCGCACACCACGACATCGGCCACATCCCGGAACAGGTCACTGCCCTCCACGTAGCCGATGTAATTGAGGGTGTCGCACTGGGCCAGCATATGGGACGCCAGGCGCACCTGCTCGTTGCCTTTGATCTCCTCTTCACCCACGTTCAACAGCGCCACACGGGGTTCGGACTGGCCGGACATGGCCGACGCCATCAGCGAGCCCATCAGGGCGTACTGGTACAGGTTTTCAGCGGTGGAATCGACGTTGGCGCCGAGATCAAGCACGTGGCAGCGGCCACGCAGGGAGGGAATCAGTTTGGAAATCGCCGGCCGTTCAATGCCGGGATACATGCGGATCAGGGACCGGCCAAAGGCCATCAGTGCTCCGGTGTTACCGGCACTGACGCAGCCCTGGGCTTCGCCGTCTCGCACCAGGCCCAGGGCAATGGCCATGGACGAGCTTTTCTTGTGACGAAGCGCGTGAGAGGGGCGCTCATTCATGCGCACCACATCGGCCGCTTCGACCACGCGAATTCTTGCGTGCTCCTCACGTAACAAAGCCTCAAGCTCGCTCCGTATTCCTACCAGAACGATGCTCAAGGCTTCGTTTTCACGCACCGCGTCCAGCGCCGCAGAGACCACTACCGAGGCCCCGCGGTCACCGCTCATGGCGTCTATTGCGATGGTTACCGGCTTCACCGTGTTGCCATCCGACACTGGGCGGTGCCTGAACTCAACGAGCTTACTCGTCGCGAGATTCGATTACCTGCTTACCGCGGTAAAAGCCGTCCGGAGAGACGTGGTGACGACGATGAACTTCACCGGTAGTCGCGTCGGTGGACAGAGCGGCGGTGCTCAGGGCATCGTGAGAACGACGCATGCCGCGCTTGGAACGGGTCTTGCGGTTTTGCTGTACAGCCATGATTTTGCTCCTGACCTGTTTTCGTAAATAGAACGTGTGTTCGTTATCGGGCACTGACACCGCGTGGGAGCCGGCACCTGTCTGAGATTTCGTCTTAGTGCTTCGTCTTTTTGAGATCCGCCAGCACGCTGAAGGGATTCTCTTTTTCTGGCTCTTCCGGCTCGGCCGGAGCACCGTCGGGCTCGAAGGCTTCCAGATCTTCGCTGGCCGGGCATTCGCTGCGCTCGTGGAGCGGAAACGCCGGCAGAACCAGCAACAGCTCATCCTCTACCATCGACCACAGCTCGGCGCTGAAGTCGTCCGTCAAAAACGGCTCAAGATCTTTGGGCAGCTGCTGCGCCTGCTCATCGCTGGTCACCAGCCCCAAGGTGAATTGGGACTTCAGCGTGATCGGCATGGCGCCCATGCAACGCTGGCACTCAAGGCTCACCGGAGCCTCCAGTTCACCGGAAACAACGCGACGGCGCTGGGCGTCCATATAAAAGGACAGCTTGACGCTACACGTAGCCCCTTCGTCAACACCCAGAACCGCTTCCCGAAAACGAGGCAAGCCGCTGAGAGGAATCACTCCCTCCAGCGTGCTGTTCTGCTCTGCCAACCGAAACGGATCGACAGATTTGGGCAATTCGGCGTGTGACGCTTTTGACATAGGCGCGCAATTTTAGGGGCGTGTCCCTCTGGTGTCAAAGACTTCGTGGTCTTTTCACCGGGGGTTTCGACACGGATAGGTGTATCTTACGATAACCAGCCGCTGGCTACACCCACTGATCTGATAAGGAAGCGCTCCATGGCACCCCACCCACTACTGTTAGCCTCATCTTCGCCGTACCGACGGGAACTGCTGGAACGACTGGGCCTGCCGTTCGAGACTGCCAGCCCGGATATTGACGAGAGCCCCTGCCCTGACGAGACGCCCGAAGCCCTGGCTCTACGACTGGCGACCTCCAAGGCGCGCGCCCTGGCCGACCGCTTCCCGGGACACTGGATCATCGGCTCCGACCAGGTGGCGTGTCTGCCGGACGGCAGCCTGCTGGCCAAACCCGGCGACCACTCCCAGGCCATCGACCAGCTACAGCGCAGCAGCGGGCACAGCGTTCGCTTCCTCACTGGCCTGGCACTGCTGGATCCACGGGGCGAGCGCATGCAGCAACACTGCGAACCCTTCGCGGTGCGATTCCGCAGCCTGAGCACCGAGGAAATAGACGCCTACCTGCGGCGCGAGCAACCCTACGACTGTGCCGGCAGCTTCCGCATGGAGGGGCTCGGCATCACCCTGTTCGAGGCGATGGAGGGGCGCGACCCGAACAGCCTGATTGGGCTGCCGCTGATCGCGCTGATTGACATGCTGCGTACCTGGGGGCTGAACCCGCTGCTGGACAACGGGTAACCCCCAGCGCCTGAATTACCTCAGTTCCAGCCGGGATTCCAGCAGCTGGCTGGCGAAACCCTCGCCAAAGGCGACACCGAGCTGGTCCACCAGATCCTGCAGCGGCGACTTGCGCCGGCTGTAGTCCACCAGCTCCTCGTGCCCCACGATCTGGCGCGCGACATAAGAGGAGCTACCCAGGCCATCGGCCAGGCCCAGCTCCACCGCCTGCTCGCCACTCCAGACCAGGCCGCTGAACAGGCGATCGTCATCGGCCAGACGATCACCGCGCCCGGCCTTGACCGCTTCAATGAATTGCTGATGGGTGTTTTCCAGCACGTTCTGCCAGAACGCAACTTCCTCTTCCTCCTCCGGCGAGAACGGATCCAGGAAGGCCTTGTTGTCGCCGGCGGTGTAGAGACGCCGCTCGACGCCGATCTTTTCCATCACCTCGGTAAAGCCGAAGCCACCGGCCACAACGCCGATGGAACCCACCAGACTGGCACGGTTGGCGTAAATCTCGTCGGCGGCGGAAGCGATGTAGTACGCACCCGAGGCCCCGATGTCGGCGATGACGGCGTACACCTTCTTGTCCGGGTACTCTTCCCGCAACCGGTGAATCTCGTCGTAGACGTACCCGGATTGGACCGGGCTGCCACCCGGGCTGTTGATACGCAGCACCACCGCCGCGGAATTCTCTTCCTCAAAGGCGGCCCGAAGGGCGCCGACGATGTTGTCGGCACTGGCCAGTTCATCGGCTGCGATGGTGCCGCTGATCTCCACCAACGCCGTGTGCTTGCCAGTGGCGGTGTCGATAGATTCGCCCAGCGGGAACTTCAGCATAAACAGCAGCGCGAACAAATAGGCGAAGGTGAGAAACTTAAAGAAGA
>JBPEXK010000442.1:0-21875 GCA_052031745.1 Marinobacter sp.
AGGGACACGGTAATGCGCCAGAACTCGGGCTCCGGCAGGTACAGGTAGGAAATCACCGCCATGACGGTGACGAACACGATGTTGCTGGCCGCGGCCTCTTTCAACGGCAACAGGAAAAACAGCGCGGTCGCCGCCGGATACGCCCAGTACAGGCCGGAGTGACCATTTAGGATGGTGGAGTAGCCGGCAGCCACCAGCGCCAGCACGGGAAACAGCCGGCCCTTGAAAAAATAGACGTTGCGCAGCCGCAGCAAGGCGATGACCAGCAAGGCATTGAGGCAGAACAGAATCAGCAGACCGGCCAGCAGGTAATGTTGCTGCTGCCACTGGACCAGGATCAGCGGCGCGATCGCAACGAAGGCCCAGAAATGCAAGTGAGAAATCAGTTTCCGCCGAAAGCCCAGCACCGCGAGGGTGGGGTTCCTGGCCAATTGATCGGGTGCAGAAAACAGGTTCAAAGCTTACTCCGCCGCCAAGAAAACCCGGCTTGCGCGCGGGCCACACTGGGGTAAGTCTAGCACGATGGTTCAGGTAGTGAACGAACTGACGAACTATCGCGTGTGGTTACATGTACGTGTTGCCTTGAGGTTGCGGGCGGTCGCCGGTGGCCGCTGTGTCGTGGCTTGGTTACACTGCGCGGATCGACGACAGGGAATCCAACATGACCGCAATCCATACCCGCTCGCCCGCACTGACCATCCGTGCCGGCCGCCGCGCTATGCAGCGCCTGAAAGACAAAGCCCTGGGCCCGGAAGATGTCCATGTGGTGCCCGGCGCCGCCGGTGGTCCCAAGGCCCTGGGCCTGAGTGGCCTGGACAAGGCCATCTTCGGCGACTGGCTGCCGCAGGTGCCCCAGGAGCGTTCGCTGATTGGCTCCTCCATCGGCAGTTGGCGCTTTGCCGCGGTGGCCTCGTCCGACGATCCCAAGGCCCAGCTCACCAAGCTGGCGGAACTCTACACCTCCCAGCGTTTTGCCAAAGGGGTGAGCGCCGCCGAGGTCAGCCGCAAGAGCGTGCTGTTCCTGGAAACCCTGCTGGCGGGTTGCGAGGACTACATCCTCAACCACCCTTGGTATCGGCTGAACGTGGTGGTGGTTCGCAGCCTGGGCATGCTCGAGCACGATACCCGGGGCCGGCTCGGTCTGGGGCTGATGAACGCCATCAGCGCCAACATGGTTAGCCGGCGGCATCTGGGCCGGTTCATGGAGCGGGGCATCCTGCACGACGCCCGCCTCAAGGCACCGGTGTCGAAACTGATCGATTTCCCCAGTCACGAGGTGGCGCTGACCCGGGACAACCTGCTGCCGGCACTGCTGGCCTCGGCGTCTATCCCCATGGTGATGTCCGGCGTGCGTAATATCCCTGGCGCCCCGGAGGGGGTGTACCGCGACGGCGGTCTGCTCGACTACCACCTGGATCTGCCCTACGAGCAGCCCGGGGTGATCCTGTACCCGCACTTCACCGACAAGGTGGTGCCGGGCTGGTTCGATAAGAGCCTGCCCTGGCGTCGGGGCGATGCTACCCGGCTGCAGGATGTGGTGCTGGTGGCGCCGTCGAAGGAGTACCTGCAGACCCTGCCCGATCGCAAGCTGCCGGACAGGAAAGACTTTGAGACCTACGTGAACGACGACCAGGGCCGGGAACGGTCCTGGCGCAAGGCCATCGCCGAGAGCGATCGCCTCGGCGACGAGTTTATGGAACTGGTGGAAACCGGCCGGCTGACCGAGGTGCTGCGGCCGCTCTGAGCCTCAGGCGGGGGCCGGGCGCCGCTCCGGCAGCCGGGTGGTCACCAGGGCGGCCAGGGCAATGAGGGCCGAAGACAGCCACAGGCAGGCTTCCAGGCCATAGGCCTGATAGACCCAGCCGGACAGCACGGTGCCCAGCAGCCGGCCGGCGGCGTTGGACATGTAGTAAAAGCCCACATCCAGGGACACGCCGTCACCGCGAGCGTAGCTGACGATCAGGTAGCTGTGCAGGGACGAATTGACCGCGAACAGGGCGCCGAACAGCAGCAGGCCGCCGATCACCGCGAGCTGGGGCGAGACGCCGCTGATCAACCCGAGGGCAATGGTCGCCGGCACCAGGGCCAGGGCGCTGGCCCAGAGGACCGCCGGCAGCCGCCCGGCAGAGTCCCCGGTGACCCGGGGCGCCAGGGTCTGCACCAGGCCGTAGCCAATCACCCAGCTGGCCATGAAGCCGCCCACCTGCCAGAAATCCCAGCCGAACACGGTGTGCAGGTACACCGGCAGCGCCACCACGAACCACACGTCCCGGGCGCCGAACAGGAACAGCCGGGCGCCGGACAGCAGGTTGATAGGGCGGCTCTTGGACAGGATGTCGGTGAACTTGGGTTTGGCCTTGCTGCGGCCCAGTTCCTGTTGCAACAGCACCAGGCTGGTGAGCCAGATCAGCACCAGGGCACCGGCCATGCTCAGCACCGCAGCCTGGAACCCCATCGACATCAGCAGCACGCCGCCGAGGAAAAATCCGACGCCCTTGAGGGTGTTCTTGGAACCGGTCAGCAACGCCACCCAGCGGTACAGCCGGGCCTGCTCAGCGTCCGGCACCAGCAGCTTGATGCCGCTCTTCGCCGACATCTTATTCAGGTCCTTGGCGATACCGGACAGGGCCTGGGCCGCCATCACCCAGGGCACGGTCAGCGCGGCGGCCGGTACGGCCAGCATCGCCAGGGCGGCAATCTGCAGGAACAGGCCCAGGTTCATGGTGCGGTTCAGGCCCATGCGCGCGCCCAGGTAGCCGCCAAACAGGTTGGTGACCACGCCAAAAAATTCGTAGAACACGAACAGCATGGCAATGGCCAGGGGCGAATACCCCAGCTGGTGGAAGTGCAGTACCACCAGCATCCGCAGGGCACCGTCGGTGAGGGTGAAGGCCCAATAATTGCCGGTAATGACCAGGTATTGGCGAATGGCGGCGGTCATCTCAGGCGGCGCCCACCTTGCGCATCAGCTCCGCGGTGCGGTTGGCGTAGCCCCACTCGTTGTCGTACCAGGCGTAGAGCTTGACCTGGGTGTCGTTGACCACCATGGTCGAGAGCGCGTCGATGATCGACGACCGCGGGTCGGTGCGGTAGTCGATGGACACCAAGGGCCGCTCCTCGTAGCCAAGAATGCCCGCCAATTCGCCCTCGGCGGCCTCCTTCAGCAACCGGTTCACGGTCTCCCGGTCGGTGGCGGTTTCCACCTCGAACACGCAGTCGGTCAGGGAGGCGTTGGTTAACGGCACCCGCACCGCGTGGCCGTCCAGCCGGCCCTTCAGTTCCGGAAAGATTTCGATGATCGCGGTGGCCGAACCGGTGGTGGTCGGGATCAGCGAGCTGCCGCAGGCCCGGGCCCGACGCAGGTCCTTGTGAGGTGCGTCGATGATGGTCTGGGTGTTAGTCAGGCTGTGAATCGTGGTGATCGAGCCGTGCTTGATGCCGAGCTGCTCGTGGATGACTTTCACCACCGGGGCCAGGCAATTGGTGGTGCAGGACGCGGCAGTGACAATGCGGTCGGTGGCCGGGTCGAACAGGTGGTCATTCACCCCCACCACCAGGTTCTTGGCGCCGGCCTCTTTCACCGGTGCCGTCACCACCACCCGTTTGACGCCCTGGTCGAGGTACGCCTGCAGCGCACTGACTTTCTTCATCACGCCGCTGGCTTCGATGACCACATCGCAGCCGGACCAGTCGGTCTCGGCGATGGTGCGGTTGTGGGTAACCCGAGTGTGCTGGTCGTCCACCACCAGCCGGGTTCCGTCGCTGCGTGCTTCCCGGTTCCAGCGCCCATGCACGCTGTCGAAGTTCAGCAGGTGGGCGAGGGTGCCGGCGTCGGCGCCGGGATCGTTGATGGCGACGAACTCCACGTCCGGCCAGTCCCAGGCGGCGCGCAGGGCCAGCCTGCCGATGCGGCCAAAGCCGTTGATACCTACTTTGATGGTGCTCATGGTCTGTGTCTCCAAGTGGGTTGGGCCGAGGATTCAGGACGTCGCGGGTTGCGGAAACCAATGTCGGGTGCGGTTGGCGACCGCTACCAGCGACAACATCACCGGTACCTCCACCAATACTCCGACAACCGTGGCCAGCGCCGCGCCCGAGGTCAGTCCGAACAGACTGATGGCCACCGCTACTGCCAGTTCAAAGAAATTGGAGGTGCCGATCAGGCCCGCCGGGGCGGCGATGTCGTGGGGCAGTTGCAGTTTGCGGGCACCGAGATAGGCGACGATGAAGATGCCGTAGCTCTGAATCAGCAGTGGAATGGCGATCAGGGAAATGGCCACCGGGTTATCGAGAATACGCTCGGCTTGGAGGCCAAACAGCAGGGCGACGGTTGCCAACAGCCCGAGCACGGTGGTGGGCTTGCTGTTCTCGAGCCACTGGTTCAGGCGCGCCTGGCCCTGTTTCAACAGCAGGCGTCGGGTCCACACCCCCGCGATCAGCGGGGCGACCACATACAGCAGCACCGACAGCAGCAAGGTCTGCCAGGGCACGGTGATGGACGACAGCCCCAACAGCAGCGCGGCGATCGGGGCGAAAGCGAACACCATGATTATGTCGTTCACCGACACCTGCACCAGGGTATAGGCGGAGTTGCCCCGGGTCAGTTGGCTCCAGACGAACACCATGGCGGTGCAGGGCGCCACGCCCAGCAGGATCATGCCGGCGATGTATTCGGTGGCGGTGGCCGGATCGACCAGATCGGCAAACAGCACCTTGAAGAACAGCCAGCCCAGGGCGGCCATGGTGAAGGGCTTGATCAGCCAGTTCACTGCCAGGGTCAGGGCCAGGCCGCGAGGCTGGCGGCGGACTTCGCGCAGCGCGGAGAAATCGATCTGCACCATCATCGGGTAGATCATGGCCCAGATGAACACCGCCACGACCAGGTTGACGTGGGCGTAGGTGAGGTCGGCAACCGCCGCGAAGCCGCCGGGAAACAGGCTGCCAGAGACCATGCCCAGAAGGATGGCGAGGGCGACCCAGACACTGAGGTAGCGTTCGAAACGTCCCATCAGCGGCAATCCGTGTTGATCGGGCGATCGGGCATGGCTGCCAGTCGCAGCACCTTCGGTTGCAGCAGCTCGGTGCTGTCGGCACTTTCGGCCAGGGTTTGGGTTAGCACGGAACCGACCCAGTCAGGCAGGTCTTCGTGCAGACGGTAATACACCCACTGGCCACGGCGCTGGTCCTGCAGCAGGTGGTGCTCCTTGAGTGTCGCCAGGTAGCGGCTGACCCGGGGCTGGGACAATTCCAGGGCGGCGGTCAGCTCGCACACGCACAGCTCGGTCTCGCGATGAATCAGGTACATGATGGCCAGGCGGTTCTCGTCGCCCAGGGCCTTGAACACGGTTGCGGTTGAGTAGCTCGAATCGGAAGTCACAAATATTCCAAAATCTGCATATAACAAAAAGTGAATATAAGATAGCGGGTCGGGGGAGCACGGGCAAGTAGCAGATAACCGTTAGCTATACTCAAAGAGTCGAAGCAGGTTCCAGATTGGAGCGGGTATGACTGAGCAGAAAGCAAAGATTGCGCGCACCACGCCCTATTCGGTGCTGGTGGAGGCGGGCAAGAATTACCTGTGGTGCGCCTGTGGCCGCAGTGAGAATCAGCCGTTTTGCGACGGCTCCCACAAAGGCACCGGCATTACCCCGGTGAAGTTCACCGCCGAGAAGAAGGAGTGGGTCTGGTTCTGTGGCTGCAAACAGACCGGCTCACCACCTCTGTGTGACGGTACCCACAAGACCCTGGGCTAGCGTTCAGCTCTGGCTGTGAGGCACGGCGCTGAGGCGAAAACCGCTCAAGCCATGTACCGGATCCTTAAGGACCCGGACCCGGAGTGCGACGTCGACGGTGGTTTCGCCATTGCCATGCAGCAGGGGGAGGTCAATACGCTCGATCGACTGGTCGGTTCGGGCAGCGGTCAGGGTGCGCCGGAAATTCTCCCGGAAGGGCGAGACGATGAGCTGTTCGAACGCCTGGCCGGCAAGATCGGCTGGGGCCCGCTCGAGCAGCTCTGCGATCTGTGGCGAAATGAAGCCGATGTGTCCGGTTTCATCCAGTTCGCCGATGATCGAGCCGGACAGCGCTACCAGATCCCGGCTGCGCTGTTCACTGTCGTTCAGGGCCTGACGCAGGATCGATTTTTCCACCTGCAGGTTGGTGATCTGCTGCTCTGCAGTCGCTTCCCGCAGTTCCAGTCCAGACACTTCCTGGGCCTGGCGATGCATGCGCCGGCATTGCCACAAAGCCAACAGGGTTGCCACCAGGGTCAGGCCGCCACCGGCCAGCCACACGTTACGGCTGGCGGTGCTGCCGGCCTGTGCCAGCATTGACCGGGCCGGCACGGTGGTGAGCATCCAACGAAACTGGTCTGAGCTGACCTCGGTGCGCAGGGCCAGGGTGGGATCGATCGGGCCTTCGGTCCGGATCTGCAACAGCGGCCGTTTGGTGTGGCGCGCCAGAGTGTCGACCCGCACGCCCAGGCTGGGTGGCAGGGCGTCGCTGAACACCGACTGCAACCAGTTCTGGGTTGCGTCCTGGCTCGCCGGGTCGTCGCCGAATCGGCCCGGGGCCCGCGCCAGCAACAGGTTCACCAGCGCCTGGTGTTGGGCCCGGTAGTGGGCTTCGGCCAGGGTATGGGCGTGATGGGATTCCTGATGGGCGGTGAACGCGGTGGTTGCCAAGCCGGCCAGCAGAATGATCAGAGGTATCCCGAGCCCCGGCCATAGGCCGGGTTTCCCATTGGGGTGGGTGGAGGAGCTGTCCATGCGCGCGGTCCCCTGTGCTGGCAGGCCGGTGCCATGCCCTTCGCTGGATATCCCTTCACTTTAGACCAGAGCGCAGCGGCTGGGAAATTCTCAGGCCCGGGCTTTGCCGGTGCTGCCATAGACCAGCAGAAACGCCAGAAACGCGGTGACCACCGCCGAGGGGCCGGCCGGTGTGTCCAGGTACCAGGACAGGCTCAGGCCGCCGGCGACCGCCACAAACCCGAACACCATCGCCAGCCCGACCATGTGTTCCGGCCCCTGGGCCAGGCGCCGGGCGGTGGCCGCGGGAATGATCAGCAGCGCGGTGATCAGCAGCACGCCGACGATCTTCATGGCCACCGCGATCACCAGCGAGAACATCAGCACCAGCACCAGGCGCAGGCGCTCCACCGGCAGCCCCTCGACCCGCGCCAGCTCCGGGTGAATGGTGCTCATCAGCAGCCCATGCCAGAGCGTGGCCAGCAGGGTCAGGATGACCACGGCGCCGCCGTAGATCCACAGCAGGTCGGTGCGGCTCATGGCCAGCAGGTCGCCGAACAGCAGGCCGGTCAGGTCGACACGTACATCGGGCATGAAGCTGAGGGTCACCAGGCCGATGGCCAGGGCACTGTGGGCCAGGATACCGAGCAGGGTATCGGTGGCCAGGGCGCGGGTGCGGGAGAACAGCACCAGGGCCACCGCCAGCACCATGCAGGTCAGCACCACGCCCAGGTGCAGGGGCACGCTGATCAGGAAGCTCAGGGCAATGCCGAGCAGCGCCGAGTGCGCCAGGGTATCGCCGAAATAGGCCATCCGCCGCCAGACCACGAAGCACCCCAGCGGCCCAGCAACCAGGGCGACGCCCAGGCCGCCGATCAGCGCGCGCCAGAAGAAATCGTTGAGGACGGTATCAATGATGGGCATGGCCTGAGCACTCCTGATGGCCGGCGTGGGCGGATTCCGTGTCACTTTCGACCACATCGCCGTGCAGATCGTGGCGATGGTTGTGGTGGTGGTGATAGACCGCGAGGGATTCCGCGACCCGGGGCCCAAAGGTTTCGATAAAGGCGGGATCGTGGGAGATGTCGGCCGGATGGCCGCTGCAACAGACGTGCTGGTTCAGGCAGAGGACCTTGTCGGTGGCGGCCATGACCAGGTGCAGGTCGTGAGAGATCATCAGGATACCGCAGTGCAGCTCATCTCTTAGCTGGCGGATCAACTCGTACAGCGACGCCTGGCCATTGATGTCGACCCCCTGGGCGGGTTCATCCAGCACCAACAGATCCGGCTGGCGGACCAGGGCGCGGGCCAGCAACAGGCGCTGTTTCTCGCCCCCGGACAGGTGATGCACCGAGGCATCCAACAGGTGGGCGACGCCGGTCTTTTCCAGCGCCGCCTGGCAGTCGGCCAGGGGCCGTCGGGTCAGCAGCATGAACCGGCGGACGCTCAGGGGCAGGGTCGACTCCAGCGCCAGGTGCTGGGGCACGTAGCCGATGGTGAGGGCGCGGGGCACCTGTACCTGACCACGGGTCGGTTTTTGCAGGCCGAGGATGGCGCGAATCAGGGTGGTCTTGCCGGCACCGTTGGGGCCAATGATGGTGATGATGTCGCCCCGGTGCACGGTCAGGTTGACGTGGTCGACCACCACCCGATCATCGAATTCCACGGTGACGCCACTCAGGGTGGCCAGTAGTTCAGACATCGTCCGACTCCCTGGTCGCATTCTCGGAGCCCTGGTCTTGCTCGCCCTGACAGCGGGGGCACAGGCCGGCGATCTCGAGGGTCACATCGTCCAGTTCGAAGGCTTCGGCCTTAACGGCGTCCTGAATGGCGCCGGACACCGCCGGGGCCGTGAGCTCGAGCACGTTACCGCAGGCCTGGCAGATCAGGAACATGCCGGTGTGATGCTCCCCGGCGTGGGCGCAGCCGATGAAGGCGTTCAGGGACGCAATGCGGTGCACCAGCCCGTTCTGCTGTAAAAAATCCAGGGCTCGATAGACCGTGGGCGGCGCGGCGTTGTGGCCGTCTTCGGCAAGTTGGGCCAGCACATCGTAAGCCCCAAGTGGTTTGTGGGATTGCCAGATCAATTCCAGCACCCGCTCCCGGGTTGGCGTCAGGCGCGTGTTGCGGCGCTGGCAGATGGCCCGGGCATCGCTCAGGGCGTGGTTAACACAGGAGGCGTGATCGTGGGGCCGATAGGGCAGGGCGCGGGCAGGCATAGCGGACATCCGAAAAAATTTGAAACATTATAACATTTCCAGGATGTCCCGCCATGGGTGTAATGGCTTAGGCGCGGGATTCGTTGGCCAGGCCTTCGAGGAATTCCAGATTGGGAATCCAGGCGTTGTCGCCGTCCACTTCCACCTGCATCAGGTCGGCCGGTCCCGCCTCGCCGTCCAGACGCTTGATCTGGCTTTCGGTCAGCCGCGCCTGGCTCGGGATGCCCTGGGTCAGCAGCGCCATGAACGGCACCTGCTGGTGGTGCTGGCCAATGGTGTTCAGCACCACGATGCGGCCCCGATTGCCGCCCGGCTGGCTGACCGCACCGCCGTTGGCGGCGTCGTAAGAGATCACCGGCAGGTGCAGGCCGCGCCAGTCCAGATAGCCGACCAGCCAGTCGGGGGTGTCGGAGCCGGCGTCGGAACTGGCGTAATCCACCACTTCGGCAATGGATACGTTGGGCAGCAGCAGTTGCCGGTCGCCCATTGGGATCAATACGCAGGAGAGCGTCTGGCTGTTGTCGTTCATGGCTTGTGTCCTCAGGCGGAGTCCCGTTTTTGCCGGCCCTTGAGCAGGCAGGATTCTTCAATGGTTTTCACCAGCTCCCGCGCCAGTTGCTCCGGGGTGCCGGTGAGCGTGGAGCAGCCCGTGGCGGCGACCGAGTCTGGCATGGAGCTGTTGCCGCAGCTGTCACTGTTCTGCACCCAGATCCGGCTGCCGTAAGCTTTCAGCAACGGCGCGGCAATGGCGCCGTCGTTACCCATGCCGGAAAACAGGATAGCATGGCAGCGGGCGCCGTAGTGGTCGGCGACGTTGAGCAGGACCTGGTCTATGGACGGCCCGTAGGGTCCGGGCCAGGGACTGCTCAGCTCGGTCAGCGCGCCGGCGTCGTCCAGGCGCCATTCATGGTCGACCGGCATCAGCACCACGTCGCCGTTGTGCACCCGATAGCCTTCCTCGGCCCGTTTCAGGGAGTAATGGGCATGACGGCCCAGGACCCGGGTCAGCACGTCGGTGAAGTTGTTATCGATGTGTTGGGCGTAGATGAAGCCCACCGGCAGGTTCGGCGGCAGGTGGTCGAGAAACGATTTTACCGCGGCCGGACCGCCTAGGGAGGCGCCCAGCACCCACACTTCCTCGGCCACCGATCCGGGCGCGGCCGGGGTGATCCAGCGTGGCAGCGAGGGCGCATGGGCCGGCGCCGGAATCTGGGCATCCAGTTGTTCCAGGCTGGCTTCGGAGTCGAGTTCTTCCAGATCGCCGAACTGGCCTTCCAGCTTGCCCAGCAACCGACGCTCCCAGCGGAAATAGTCGGTGCCACCGGGCTTTGGCGCCGGGTCGAGTCCGAACAGCACCGGAGCCTCGGTGTTTTCCAGCAGGTGATCGAACAGCGCCGGGTGGTCGGCTTCGTCCTCCAGGGTCACCAGCCAGAGCCCGGCGGCCGGGAACTCGGGGTAGCCCAGCAGTCGCTCGGGATCGCCGGAAAAACAGACTTCGAGCCCAACCTTGGCGGTCGCAGCCTGCAGCCGATGCCGCTGCAGCACGATGTCCGAGACAATCCCGACTCTGGGCCGGCCACCCTGGCCGGCCATCACTGGTTACCGGTCAGCCGTTTGATGGTCTCGAGCAGCTCGGTTTCCTGGAACGGCTTGCCAAGGTATTCGTTGACGCCAATGGCCATGGCCCGTTCCCGGTGCTTTTCCCCGGTCCGTGAGGTGATCATGCAGATCGGCGTATCCCGCAGGTTGTCGTCGTGCCGCACGAAGCTGGCGACCTCGAAGCCGTCCATCCGGGGCATTTCGATGTCCAGCAGGATTACGTCCGGTTTGTGGTCCTGCAGCTGGGCCACCGCATCCAGGCCATCTTTGGCCAGCACCACTTCCATGCCGTTCCGCTCCAGCAGACGGGAGGTAACCTTGCGCACCGTGACCGAGTCGTCCACCACCATCACGGTGGTGATCTGCTCCTCGTAGCGGGCGGCTTCGCGGGCCTTGTCCAGACTCGCCAGACGCTGACGCTCGGACAGAATGTCGGAACGGATCATCGCCGGCAGGTCGAGGATCACCACCACGTTGCCGTCACCCAGGATGGTGGCGCCGGACACGCCCCGGACCGAACTGAACTGCGGCCCCAGGGACTTAACCACGATTTCCCGGCTGCCCATCAGGTTATCCACCTGAAGCGCCATGGGCTGCTCGGCGCCCCGCACCAGGATCACCGGCAACGGCAAGGCTTGGCCTTGCAGCTTGGGCTGGTGATCGCTGTTCAGCAGGTTGCCCAGGTATTGCAGTCGGTACTCCTGGCCTGCGTACTCGTACATGGGGGCGTCCGGCTTGTAGTACTCCTCCAGCTCGTAGGTGCTGACCCGCACGATACCCTCGATGGTGTTGAGCGGGATGGCGTAGAAGTCCTCACCGGTGGACACCATCAGGGCCCGGTTAACCGAGACCGTGAACGGCAGACGCACGGTGAAGGTGGTGCCGCGGCCAAGGGCGGAGTCGATGTCGAGGCTGCCGCCCAATTGTTTGATCTCACTGGCGACCACGTCCATGCCCACGCCCCGACCGGAGATCTGGGTAACCTGCTGGGCGGTGGAGAAGCCGGGCTGCAGGATGAACTGCAGGATTTCCCGTTCGGTCAGGTCCTCGTCGGCGCGCATCATGCCCTGGCGGATGGCCTTGTCGCGGATGACGTCGGAGGGTATGCCCTTGCCGTCGTCCATCATCCGAAGCACTACGTCACCGCCTTCCCGGGTCAGGGACAGCACCACCTCGCCGGTTTCCGGCTTGCCGTGGGCTTTCCGATCGGCGGGCGTTTCGATGCCATGGTCGAGGGCGTTCCGGAGCATGTGCTCCAGGGGCGCGATCATGCGCTCGAGGATGTTGCGGTCCATTTCGCCTTCGGCGTTACGGACGTCGAAGTCCACCTTCTTGCCCAGCTCGCCGCTGATCTGGCGCACGATCCGGCGCAGGCGCGGCACCATGGAGGCAAACGGAATCATGCGGGTCTTCATCAGACCTTCCTGCAGTTCCGTGTTGATGCGCGACTGCTGCACCAGCAGAGTTTCGGTGTCGCGCACCCGGTCGGCCAGGGTCTCGCGCAGGTCGGCAAGGTCCGAGGACGACTCGGTCAGCGCTCGGGACAGCTGCTGGATGGAGGAGTAGCGGTCCATCTCCAGCGGGTCGAAGTCGTCGCCGTAGTCCGGACCGTGTTCCTTCTCGGCGCTGAACAGGATCTGCGCTTCGGTCTCGATTTCCATCCGGCGCAGCTGCTCGCGCAGACGCTCGATGGTGGCCGCCATTTCGTCCAGGGTGTGGCCGAAATCGCTGGTCTGGGTCTCGAGACGGCCACGGGTAATACTGGTTTCGCCGGCCAGGTTGACCAATTCGTCCAGCAGCGGCGCGGAAACCCGGATGGTTTCCTGGGCAGCCCGCTGACTGTCCTTGGCCTTTTTGCGGCTGCGCTTGTCGGCCTGGGTTGGCGGCTTGGCCAGCTTGGGCTCTTCGTCTGCTCCGGCATCGGCGGCCGCGGCCGGTTTTGCCGGTTGCGCAGGTGCCGGCGGCGCCTTGGCTGGCTCGGCATCGTTCGTCGGTTCGGCAACCGGTGCCGGGGTCGGCTCGGGTGCGGTTTCGCCGGACTCGAAGCGCTTCCGGATATCGGCCACCAGGGCCACGATGGCGTCGTGGTCGGCGGTGATGCTGAGCCACTGGGCCTCGTCCGGAGCGTTGCCACCCAGGTCGATCAGGCGGGTTTCCAGCGCGTGCGCCTTGTCACCGAGCTGTACCAGCTGGGACAGGCGAGCGCCCCCTTTCAGGGTGTGTAGCGCGCGCTGGGCTTCCTGGTTGAACGCGTGGTTCGAAGGTTCCTTGCGCCAGTCGTCGAGCAGGTGCTCGAGCTGGTCCATGATCTCACCGGCTTCCTCCAGGAAGATTTCCAGCACTTCCGGATCGACCTGGTGCTCGGCTTCGGGCGTCTCGCTCGCCGCCGGCGCGGTGTCTTCGGCGGCGTCGTCATGGGCGGTCTTCAGGGCCGCGACCAGCTCCCGGTCAGGAGTCGGCTGCTTGCCGTCCTCGAGGGTGATAAGCATGGTCTTCAGGGCGTCCAGGGCCCGGCCGCTCAGGCTCAACAGGCTTTGCTGTTTGTTGGAACCGGCGATCAGCGGGTCCAGGGCATCGGACCAGGCCTCGGCCAAGTCGGCGATGGGATCGACGTCAGAGAGGCGGGCGCCGCCCTTGAGGGTGTGCAGCTCCTGCTGCAATTCGGTAACCCCGGTCAGCTCCTCCGGCTCGTCCCGCCACTGGGCCAGGCACTCGCCGATGGCGCCGTGGATCTCCAGACCTTCGTCCAGGAAGATGCCAATGAGGTCGTCGTCGTTGGCATTGGCCAGCGGCTCGGTGATGGCCGGCAGTTCCTCGGTTTCCGGCGCCGGCTCGGGTTCCGGTTCCGGCTCGGCGGCCATGGGGCTCGGCTCGCTTATCTCGTCGTCGGCAGCTTCCTCCGGCTCGGCTTCGGCCGATGGTGCAGCCTCTGGGATCGGTTCGCCGCGCAGGATGGCTTCCACCTGGGCTACCAGCTCGTCCGCCGGCGGGCAAGGTTTCTGGGTGGCGACCTGTTCCACCATTTGCGCCAGTCGGTCGTGGCAGGCAAAGAGCAGGTCGTTCATGGCATCGCTGGCGTCCAGCTGACCCTCGGCCACTTTTTCGAACAGGTCTTCAAGCACGTGGGTCAGGTCACCGATGGCCTCGACACCGGCCATGCGGGCACCGCCTTTCAGGGTGTGCACGTCGCGCTGCAATTCCGCCGCGACCGCCCGGTTACTCGGGTCTTCGGTCCAGGTGTGGAGCGCACTGCCGGTAGAGTTAATCAGGTCGTAGGCCTCTTCCAGGAAGATGCCTACCAGTTCAGGATCCAGGTGCGATAGATCGGTGGCGCCGACCGCGCCGTCGCTGTCAGTCTCGGCCTCCGGCTCTTCGGTCAGTTCCGCGCTTGGCAGGGGCTCCGGCTCGCTCTCAGGCTCATCCAAATCGGGCGTGCTGACGTCGGTAACCGGACGGCTGCCGGCGGCGTTGTCCATGTAGGACTTGATCTCGCCAATCAGGTCCGGCGCCGGGCGCGGCGTCTCCGAGGCTTCCAGGGCGTCGACCATGCCGGCCAGGCGATCGTGGGCCCGGAACAGCAGGTCGCTCAGGTCGTCATTGATGGACAGACGCTGGTCGGTGAGGCCTTCGAACAGGGTTTCCAGCTCGTGGGACAGATCGCCCACGGCGGGGATGTCGGCCAGCCGGGCACCGCCTTTCAGGGTGTGCAGGTCCCGCTGCAACAAGCGCAGGATATCCAGATTGTGGGTGCTCTCGCTCCAGCTCTGCAGCGCTTCGGCGGTGCTGTCGATCAGGTCGCGGGCCTCTTCAAGGAAAATCTCCGCGAGTTCCTGATCCATGTCGTCGTCGGCGACGTCGGTTTCCGGAAGCGGCGGTGTTTCGGCCGCCGGCTCGGCGTCCGAAGTATCCGCTTCTGCTGGCTCGATGTCTTCCAGGTCCAGGCCGAGGTCGATGGCTTCCAGGTCCTCGGTGAACTCCTGGTTGATAGCGTTGTCTTCGACGCTGCTCTGGTCAGCTGCCGCTGCGACTTCGGACAGGGCTTCCAGGCGGGCCACGATGGCGTCGCTGGATTCGGTCGCCAGTCCGGCCGCCACCTGATCCATGGTGTTGATCAAATGGTCGTGGGCATCGCGAAGGGTCTCGAGGAAGCCTTGCTCCCTTGCCGGCTGGCCGGAGGTGGCTACCGCGTCGTACACCTCTTTCAACGCCGCCGACAGGGTCGCCACATCGTACAGGGCGGCTTCGGTGGCGCCGTCGGTCAGTCGCGCCAGTTCGGCGCGCAGGGTATCGAGGGACTGGGTCTGCTCGGGCGCTTGGGCCCAATGGTCCAGTATCCGGTCGGCGTCGAGAACCGTGTCGAGGCCTTCACCCTGGAACAGCTGCACCAGGGCCGAGGGCTCTTCCTGGGTCGGCTCGTCGGCACTGACGTCCTGCTGGCGATGCAGGGTTTCCTGGGACAGACGCTCGAGTTTGGCCAGGAAGGCGTCGGTACCCGGCAGGGTGGCCTGCGGGCTGACGCGGATCTGGGCCAGGCCTTCGGTCAGGAAGCCGCAGGCGTCCGCAATGCAGGACACCACTTCCCGGTCAGCGCGCTTGTTCTGGGCCCGGGATTCCTTGACGAACCGCTCCAGTGGCGTAATGACCGCGGCGATGGGCGCAATGCCGGCCGTGTGGGCACTGCCCTTGAGGGTGTGCAGGGCCCGGGACAGGTCATCGGTGTAGGACACCGAGGTCTTGTCGCCGGCGGCGGCCAGGTAGTCTTTCAGGGTCTGCAGGTGGGTCTCGGTCTCGCTCTCGAAGATATCGAGCAGCACCGGGTCCACCTCGTGCTCGTCCGAACTGTCATCGGAACTGTCGTCAGCGGCCACCGGGGCGTCGCCGTCGGCGTCGTGAGCGGGCATCGCGCTGGCGTCCGGAATTTCACCATTGGCCAGGGCATTGGCGCGGGCTTCGAGTCCGCTGATATCGGTGCTCGGCGCCCGGCGTTTTTCAAAGTCGTCGACCAGGGCGGGCAGGGCGTCGGTGACTTCCTGCAGCAGCTGGGCGACGTCGTCGTTCATGAAAATGCTGCCGTCGATGACCCGGTTCAGCATGTTCTCCACCGACCAGGCCAGCTCGCCCACTACCAGGGCGCCGACCATGCGGCCGCTGCCCTTGAGGGTGTGGAACGCCCGACGCACTTCGGTGAGGGCGCTGCGGTCGTCGTGCTGGCGCAGCAGCATGGGCAGGTATTCCCGGATGGTTTCGAGAACCTCGCCCGCCTCTTCGATGAAGATTTCGAGAATCTCGTCGTCGATCAGGTCGTCGTCATCGAAATCGTCCGCACTCTGGGCTGCCGGTGCAGGCGCCTCCGGTGCCGAAGTCTCCACTGGAGCAACCTCGGTTTCAGTCGTCTCCGGTTCTGCCTCAGCGGCCTCTGGCGCCGCCTCGTTGGTCGCGTCGGCGCGGCGGGTGGTGGCCATGGCTTCGGCCCGCTGGATCAGGGCGTCCACGTCGCCGGCGGCCTGGCCTTCGCGGAATTCACGGATCAGCGACGGAATCCGGGCGATGACCTCGTCCACCAGGTTGAACATGTCGTCCGTGGGCTTGATGGTCTGGTCAATTACCCGGTTCAGCAGGTTTTCCACTGACCAGGCCAGCTCACCCAGACTGGTGGCGCCAACCAGGCGGCCACTGCCCTTGAGGGTGTGGAACGCGCGCCGCACTTCGGTCAGCGCGGCATGGTCATCATGGTGCTGGCGTAGCTGCGGGTAGTATTCGTTGATGGTTTCCAGGACTTCCTCGGCCTCTTCCACGAAGATGCCCAGGATTTCGTCGTCCAGCAGCTCGTGATCGGAGCTTTTGCTGGGCTCAGGTGCAGCCACTTCTTCCACCGGGGTTTCCATGACCGGGATGGCGTCGTCAGAGACGTCTTCGTTCCAGGTGGGCTCGGCGCCGACCGGGAAGCCCAGGGACGCCAGGCTGTCCTCGGCCACTTTCAGGATGGTTTCGTTCTCACCAATGCCTTCTGCCAGGCGCTCCAGGTAATACTCGATGCTGGTGACGGCGTCGGCGAGGGTGTCCAGCTGTTTCCAGTCCGGTACCTGTTTGCCACTGAGCAGCACGTCGGTCAGGTAGCGTTCGGCCGACGCCAGCATGTCGGCGACCCGGGTCAGGGGAATCAGGCTCAGACCTCCGCGGATGCTGTGCAGCAGCCCGGGCACGTGTTCGATTTCACGGGTGTCCCACTGGGAGGCGATGAAGTTGACGATGGCGGTCTTGACCTGCTCCAGGGTGTTGCGGGATTCCCGCAACAGCGCACCGTTGGCCTCGCCCAGCTCACGGGAGCCAAGGTTGACCGGCTGGTCGTCCTGGCGCTCGGTGGTTTCGTCGTCGGTCTGGCCGTCGCTGTCGAGGCCGGCCAGGCTGGCTTCGACGTAGAGCAGGGCGCCGGCGATGTCCATCATGGTGCCGTCGTCCACCGGTTCGCTCTGGTGGCTCAGTTTCTGCACCAGTTCGATCTGTTCGGTGACTACCTTGCGGGGAATGCCCAGGCCCAGCACCGCGAGGGTGTTGGCGACCTGGCGCAGGCCCGGCAGCAGGTCTTCCAGTTCGCTGTTCTGACGGTGCTCGGCGCGGACAAACAGGTCGAGCTGGTCCTTGAGCTTGGTCAGTTCTTCATTGAGCGCGCTGACCACCGAATGGATCGCCTCCCGACCAGGGCCGGAGACCCGGCTGCGGGCGGCATCGACGTCGTCCTCGGAGGGCAGGGCCTGTTCCAGCTGGTATTCGGAACGCAGTGCCTTGACCTGGGGTGATTCCAGATCCCGAGCCCGGGCCACGTAGTACAGCAGGTGCTTGAACAGGGCCTCAGGTGCCGGTTGCTGCAGGATGTCGGCGTGCTCGTCGGTCAGCCGCCGGATCTCACTGTCGAGCTCGCGCAGCAGGGATTTGACCGCAGCGTTGACCGGATTGACGTGGGCCTGCAGGGTCTCGACGAAAGCGCTGGCAGCCTTCCAGAGTTCGCCCCGGGGCGTTTTCTGGCACAGCCGGATCAGCCGCTGGATGACCTTCTGCATGTAGTCGAAATGGGCGTCGAGGTCTTCCTCCCGCACCACGCCTGCCAGGGCAAACTGGTACATCTGGCGCAGCTTGCGGATGTGGCCCAGAACCTTGGGGTCTTGCAGGCGCTGGGACACCTTGCCGGTGACCCGGATTTTGGACCGGCTCAGGTCCGGTTTGAACAGGGAGGTGTCTGACAGCAGTGCTTCGCCCCGAGCGGCCCGAAGATCGTTGAGCAGAGGCAGCAACACCAGCGGGAAATCGTCCCGGCTGCTGGCCAGATGATCCAGGTATTGCGGCAGCTGCAGGATGGCCTGCATCAGGACTTCGACCGCCTCGTCGACGTTGGCGACGGTGTCGTTCAGCACCGCCTGGGTCAACTTCTCCATCTCTTCGGTCAGCAGCGCGGCCCCGAACAGTTCGACCATCTGCAGGGTGCCGTGCACCTGATGGAGATAATTCAGGCAGAAGCGCAGGCGCGCGGTGTCGTCTCGATTCTCGACATACGCTTCCAGTGCATGCTGACCCTGGGTCAGCGTGTCCTGTATCTCGCCCCGAACCCAGTCGAGGGCGATGCTGTCATGGTGATTGCCCATAACCACTCCGGTTATTCTTCGTCAGTCTGGCGTTTGATCCACGCCAGTACATGTTCCGAGGGTAGCCTCTGCAGGCCCGGTGGCTGCCAATCGGTCAGCTCACCCTGGCCCAGCACCAGCAACCCCCCGGGCGCCAGCCGCTCTGCAAGTCGCCTGACGATCTCCCGCCGGCGCCAACGGCGGAAATAGATCAGCAGATTCTGGCAGAAAATAATGTTCATCCCGTGCATGGGGGCGGTATCCAGATCCAGCACGTTCAGTCGGGTGAAACACACCCGGTCCCGGATGCTGTCCACAATCCCCACGGTGTTCCGCTCGGCCGGGCGGAAGTACCGGGTTTTCAGATCTTCGTCCATGCCCATCAGCTTGCGGGGATTGAACAGGCCCACCCGGGCCTTTTCGATCGCGGGCTTACTGATGTCGGAGCCGGTGATGCCGAACAAGGGCTGCAGGTCCAGCTGGGCCATACACTCGTTCAGCACCATGGCCAGGGTGTAGGGCTCTTCGCCACTGGAGCACCCAACGCTCCAGGCTTCCAGTGGGCGCTTGCGCAGCTGTTCCCTGGGCCGGGTGAGCACGTAGTCCGCGACCAGCCGGAAGGCGTCCGGGTCCCGGAAGAACCGGGTTTCCTGGACCGTCAGGCGATCCACCAGTGTCGACCATTCCCTGATGGCGTCCGGCCCGGACACGATTTTCTCGTAATAGGCCTGGTAGCTGCTGCAGCCGATTTCCCGCATCCGGATCCCAAGGTTGGTCTCCAGAAACGAGCGGCGCTCCGCCGACAGGGTCATGCCAGTGCGATGTTCCAGCAGGGTCTGCCACTGGTGGAACTGCGCCTCGTCCATGTCGGGGAGTCGGCGCAGGGACCAGATGCCCTCGGCGGGTGACAGGTTGTTGTGCATTTGCGCCATAAACCGTCAACAGCCCCGGACCGAGATTCAGCCCACCACCGGAACGTCGCTGTCTTCCTCTTCTTCCTGATCGGCCACGTCCGCTTCCGGCAGGGTGAAGCCGGCAACGGAAGAACGCAGCTCGGACGCCATTTCGGCCAGGTTACCGATGGACTTCGCGGTCGCGTTGGTACCGGACGAGGTCTGGGAGGTGATTTCCTGGATGACGTTCATAGTGTTGGAGATGTGGGCAGCGGACGACGACTGCTGTCGTGCAGCGTTGGAGATGTTCTGGATCAATTCCGCCAGGGACATGGATACGTTCTCGATCTCTTCGAGCGCGATACCCGCGTCCTGAGCCAGTCGAGCACCACGGACCACCTCGGCGGTGGTGTGTTCCATGGAGATAACCGCTTCGTTGGTGTCGGACTGGATCGTCTTAACCAGCGCCTCGATCTGCTTGGTCGCTGCGGAGGAACGTTCCGCCAGGCGCTGTACTTCGTCGGCAACTACCGCGAAGCCCCGGCCTGCGTCACCGGCCATGGAGGCCTGGATCGCCGCGTTCAGAGACAGAATGTTGGTCTGGTCGGCGATGTCGTTGATCAGGGATACGATGTCACCGATTTCCTGGGAAGACTCACCCAGACGCTTGATCCGTTTGGAGGTTTCCTGGATCTGCTCACGGATGTTGTCCATGCCGCGGATGGTGTTCTGTACCACTTCCGCGCCTTTCTTCGCGATCGCAACCGACCGCTCCGCAACCGCCGAGGATTCGGCAGCGTTCGAGGATACCTGGTCGATGGACACCGCCATCTCGTTCACCGCCGCGGAGGCGCCGGCGATTTCCTGGGCCTGGTGCTCGGAGGCGTCGGCCAGGTGCATGGCCGTGGCCTGGGTTTCCTGGGCCGCGGAGGAGACTCGTACCGCGGTGCCCCGGATGGCCTGTACCAGTCCGCGCATCTGGTCGATCGCGTAGTTGATGGAGTCGGCGATGGCACCGGTGAAGTCCTCGGTTACCGTGGCCTCGGTGGTCAAGTCACCATCCGCCAGATCGGCGAGTTCGTCCAGCAGTCGCAGGATCGCGTTCTGGTTCTGCTCGTTCTGCTCCTGGGTAGTGGACAGACGTTCCTGGGCTTCCCGGTACAGGGCCAGACCGATGAAGACCACGATCGCCACCATGGCGGCCAGGATGATGAAGGCCAGGGTCGGGCTGACCAGGCGGGAACCGGACTGGTTCCGGAAGCCTTCAGCCAGAACCGACAGCTCGGCCAGCAGGATTTCGGAATTCTGGAAGATGTCGCTGGCGGCGGTACGTACCTTGAAGAGGTCGGGAGAGGCTTCAAGGATGGCGTCAACGTTCTGGGAGACGAACTCGAACAGCTCGTCGACCGCTTCCAGGCCGTAGATGGCGTCTTCGTCGTTTACTTTGGAGATGCCCATGGCCGGGTTGCCGTTGAGCTGGCCTTCCAGTACCCGGCCAAACAGGCTGGCGTCACGGCCGAAACGGTCGGCCGCGATAACCGCGTCTTCGTCACCGGACAGTACGTTGTTGACCGAGCGCACGATCCGCTCTGCCAGCAGCGACTGGCGCTGGGCCAGGGCGATCTGCTCGGCCGGAGCGTCGTTGTCGAGCAGGATCTGAACGATGTCGTCGTACTCAACCTGCAGCTGCGGGATGGTTTCGTTCAGGGTGCGTGCCACTTCGTGCAGGCCGAGTACCGCGTCCTGGGTCGACAGGATGCTGTCGGCGTTTTCACGCACCGTGTTCCAGTTGTCCTTTACGCCACTCTCGTTGGCCAGTTCGCTGGGCGGGAGACCGGTTTCCGGGTTGCCTTCGGAAACGTTGTTCCACAGTGTCTGGAACTCGTCCCGGGAGCGCCGGAGCTGGTTGAAGGCTTCGGCGGTACCGCCGGCGGCCTCGGTCGCGTTTTTCGCGATCGCCTGGGACAGTACCCTCAGCTCGGCGGTGTTGGCGATGTATTCCTGGTCGTTCTGGCTGTCGCTGTTGATGACGAACAGGACCACAACGAGCAGGACGGTGAGTGCGATCAGCGCGGCAATCAGACCGGCAACCAGCTTGTTGCCTCCCTGTCCCATACTGAGTCTTCCGGCTCTGTTTTTCATTTTCTGGCTCCCGGCCTCTTCTTCAAGATTGGCAAGTTTGTTTTTGCGGGTATCAGGCGGTCAGGGTGATGTTCCTGCCAGTTTCAACACCCTACCACTGTGCGACGTCGAGGAAGCGTTCGTCGTCGAGCAGGTCGACGGCCGAAAACACTTTCCAGACTTCTTCGTTGCGCTCGTAACCGCCTGTGACAAACGGCCGAACGTTTTCAGGCACGCCTTCCGGCGAGGCCTTGAAACTGTCAGCAGCGAAATACTGCATGCCCAACACGCTGTCGACCACCAGGCCGCTGAAGATGTCGCCTTCTTCCACCACCAGCACACGACGCTCGCGCAAGCTGCGCGAGGAGCGGGGAATATCGAAGAAGCTCGACAGGTCTACCAGCGGGAGGAGGCGGCCACGGACGTTGGCGGCACCCATAAGAAAGGGACGAACACCCGGGATGTGGGTAAATCTCGGGACATGGAGAATTTCAGTGACCTCGCCCATGGGCGCCACGTAGCGCTCGCCGGCGAGAATAAAGCCGATGCCGTTCCACAGCTCAACGGCTTCCTGTTGCTCCGGCAAGCCGGCCGCCATGGACCGGCTGCGCTGGGCGATATCCGTCAGAACGGCAAAGGGGGCGGTCTGGGCGGACATGCTTACTCCACGGTTAGGGATCA
>JBPEXK010000043.1:0-1678 GCA_052031745.1 Marinobacter sp.
TTTCACGCCATGGGCATCTTCGACAAGGCGGATGGGGCCCGCTTTTTGCTGGGGAAATACCGGGAGCAGTATGGCGACCAGCCGGTGATTGCCATTGCCCTGGGTGACAGCCCCAACGATCAGCAGATGCTCGAATCGGCGGACATCCCGGTTGTCATTCGTGGCGTCCATAGCGACGAAGTGCAATTGCCATCGGCCAAACACGCCATGCGCTCGCTCAAGCCCGGCCCCGAAGGCTGGAACGAATGCGTGCTCAACCTGCTGTTTGAGTACGGCTACTAACCAGAGTACCTGCTCCAAGAAAGGAGAGCCGCCATGGGCGACTTTTACCAGAATGGCATTGTCACCACGTTGCACAACCTAGTTCGTCGACCCGTGGAAGAGCTGGAGGCGGAGCTGCTGGAGTTCCGAAAGACCCGACCACTTTCGCTGGTGCTGCCTTCGCTCTATTCCGAGCTGGAGGGACCGGCGCTTCAGAACATTGTGCGGGAACTGGCTCAGGTGCCTTATCTGGATCAGATCGTCATCGGACTGGACCGCGCCAATGAGGAGCAGTATCGCCACGCCCTGGAGTATTTCTCGGAGTTGCCCCAGAACTTCAAGGTGCTGTGGAACGATGGCCCCCGGCTGCGTGAGCTGGATCTGAAACTGCGGGAGCAGAATCTGGCGCCTACGGAAATGGGCAAGGGCCGGAACGTCTGGTACTGCTTCGGTTACGTACTGGCCTCCGGCGTCGGCAAGTCGGTGGCACTGCACGATTGCGACATCCTGACCTATTCCCGGGATCTGGTGGCGCGGCTGATCTATCCGGTTGCCCACCCGGGCTTCAATTACATGTTCTGCAAGGGCTACTACGCCCGGGTCGCGGACAGCAAGATGAACGGTCGGGTCAGCCGGCTGTTGGTGACGCCGCTGATCCGGGCATTGAAAAAGGTGTGCGGCCCGAGTGATTTTCTGGACTACCTGGACAGCTACCGGTACCCGCTGGCGGGGGAGTTTTCCTTCCGCACCGATGTGATCAATGACCTGCGCATCCCCAGCGATTGGGGCCTGGAAGTTGGGGTGCTGTCCGAAATGAAGCGGAACTACGCCACCAATCGCCTGTGCCAGGTGGACATTGCCGACGTCTACGATCACAAGCATCAGGAACTGTCCGCGGAGGACGCAAGCCGCGGGCTGTCGAAGATGAGCATGGATATCTCCAAGGCCCTGTTCCGGAAACTGGCCACCAACGGCGAGATTTTCTCGTCCGAGAAATTCCGCACCATCAAGGCCTCCTACTTCCGTATCGCCCTGGATTTCGTGGAAACGTATCAGAACGATGCGTTGATCAACGGCCTGACCTTTGATCGCCACAAGGAGGAAAAAGCGGTGGAGCTGTTTGCCCAGAACGTCATGCGCGCTGGCGCCTATTTTCTCGATAACCCCATGGATACTCCGTTCATTCCCAGCTGGAATCGGGTCACCAGCGCCATTCCTGACATCAAACAGCAGTTGCTGGAAGCGGTGGAGTTGGACAACCAGGAATACCGCCCATGAGCCAGGCGCTGAAGGCCAAACTGGTCGCGCTGTTAACCACGGTGTACCCGGACCTGGACTGTGAGGTCCTGGCCGATCAACTGCTGAAAACCATGGAACTGGCGCCGGATCAGGCACCGCCGCCGGCGCATCAGAATAA
>JBPEXK010000443.1:0-2295 GCA_052031745.1 Marinobacter sp.
GGCCAGGGACGGTGCCAGAACTGCTGCCAGTACGACTGCAAAGCGCCGGTTCACTGTGACAACTCCTGTATGGTTTCACCACCCCACAGGGCGCGGGTGGGGTCTTCGCCCAGCCTGCGCGTGAACTGATTCAGGTTACGCAGGGTGTTGCGCAACTCCCGGAGGGCCGGAGAGAGATCACCCATGCCCTGCAAGCCGGATTCAATGGCGCCCTGATTATTGCGGGTGAGCTGGTCGATGCGCGCGGACGTGGCTTCGATGGTGATCAGGGCCTGGTCCAGGGAAGTCAGCACGGCGCGCCCTTCATTCTGCAGCAGGTCACTGGCGTTTTCAGATACCTGTGAGACCTTGAGTGCGGCTTCGCCGGCACGCTGGCTGGCAGTGTCCAGCCGCTGCAACATTTCATTTAGCCGGCCTCGCTGCTCCAGCAGCGCGCTGGATACTTGCCGCGTGGTGTCCAGAACCACGGTCAGGTTTTCGATATTTTTATCCGAGAACATCTTGTTGGCATCCACCAGTAGGGTCTCGGCCTTGTTGATCAGGCTTTGGCCGTTGGCCAGCAGGCTGTCCAGGGCCGAGGGCTTGGCGATGATCAGCGGTGGGTCATCCGGGTCACCAATCAACTCCGGGCTGTCCGGGCTGCCGCCGCTGAATTGCACACTGGTACTGCCGGTAATGTTTGCCAGCACCAGGGAGGCCTCGGTGTTCTGACGGATCGGAATGTTCTGATCAACCCGAATAAGCACACGGACCTGCCGTGGGTCTTTTGGGTTCAGCTTCAGCTCAATCACATCGCCGACCTGCACGCCGCTGTATAGAACCGGGTTGCCTTTGGAAAGCCCGCTGACCGGTTGGTTAAAGCCGATCAGAAAATAGGACCAGTCCTTATCGGCCGTGGATTTCGCCAGCCACAGGGCGAACAACAGGGCGGCCGCAAACGCGAGCAGCGTGAACAAGCCAATCATGACGTGGTGGGCCTTCGGTTCCATGATACTACTCCTGTGGCCTCAAAATAGGTGGGCTGGTCGCGTCCTGTGCAACGCTGGCGGCTCGCCCGCGCGGCCCGTTGAAATAATCCTGGATCCACGGGTCATCAAACGCCGCGACCCGGTCCAGGCGGTCTGCAACCAGCACCTGTTTCTTCGCCAGCACCGCGATGCGGTCGCAGGTGCTGTAGAGTGTGTCCAGGTCGTGAGTGACCAGAAACACGGTAAAGCCCAGGGCATCCCGCAACGTCAGAATCAACCGGTCAAAGGCGGCGGCACCAATGGGGTCCAGTCCGGCGGTGGGCTCGTCCAGAAAAAGCACTTCCGGATCCAGCGCCAACGCCCGCGCCAGTGCGGCCCGCTTCACCATGCCGCCGGACAGTTCCGCCGGGTACTTAAGTGCCGCCTCTGGCGGTAAGCCGGTCAACGCCAGTTTCAGGCGCGCCAGGTGCTCCGCGTCCGGCCGGCTGAGATCGGCGTGCTCAATCAGAGGCACCGCCACGTTCTCCTGCAGGTTCAGCGAGGTAAACAGAGCGCCGCCCTGAAACAAAACCCCCAGCCGTTGCTCAACCAGGGAGCGCGCCGAAGCGGATAACTCCTCTAGATCCTCGCCAAGCACCCGAATCTGGCCCGACGACGGCCGGTTAAGGCCGACGATGGTTCGCAACAGTACCGTCTTGCCGGTGCCGGAACCACCGACTACGCCCAAGATTTCGCCCGTCCTCACATCCAGGTCCAAGTTTTCGTGAATAACCTGGGTGCCGAACCGGTTGCACAGGCCGCGCACCTGAATCACGGTTTCGTCTTTGACGTCGGGGTGGGGGGCAAGAACCTTATGTTTCGCCATGGCCTACCACCCCATTTCCATGAAAAAGAGCGCGGCGATGGAATCGAGCAGGATGACCATGAAGATCGATTGCACCACGCTGGATGTGGTGTGCTCACCCACAGATTGGGCGCTGCCACTGACCTTGAAGCCCTCCAGGCAGCCAATCACCGCGATAAGGAAGGCAAAGATCGGTGCCTTGGACAGTCCCACCAGGAAATGCCGAAGCTCAATGCTCCGCTCGACAATGCCGATAAATTGAGTCGGATAAATCTCCAGAACCAGGGCGCAGACGGTCGCACCGCCCACCATGCCGGCGATCATGCCAACAAAGGCCAGAATGGGCAGGCTGATCATCATGGCAAGCACCCTAGGCACCACCAACAGTTCGATGGGGTTCAGGCCGAGGGTGCGAATGGCGTCCAGCTCCTGGTTCACCTTCATTGCGCCGATGTGGGCGGTGAACGCGCTGGCCGTGCGACC
>JBPEXK010000444.1:0-1214 GCA_052031745.1 Marinobacter sp.
GAGAGCATTTCGTTTGGGCTCCCCCTGGAGGAGGGTAAGTTGACCCCCTCCACCTTCGGTCGCGCGGCGCAGCGACTGGGCTTCACCAGCCAGATCGAAAAACAGCCGATCGAGGCCATCAACCCGGCGCTGTTGCCGGCCATTCTGTTGTTGGACGGTGACCGGGCCTGTGTGCTGCATTCCCTGGACGTAGAGCAGGGCACTGCCTCCCTGATCTACCCCCAGCTGCCGGAGTCGGAAACCCAGAGTTCCCTGGCAACCTTGGCCGAGCAGTTTACCGGCACCGTGCTCTATTGCCGCCCGAAGTTCCAATTTGATCAGCGCGCCAACCACACCCGGGCCAACCGCGAAGGGCACTGGTTCTGGAGCGTGATCGCGGAAAACCGCAAACTCTACCGCGACATCTGCGTGGCGGCGCTGATGATCAACATCTTTGCGGTGGCCATGCCCCTGTTCGTGATGAATGTGTACGACCGGGTGGTACCAAACCACGCCACCCACACGCTCTGGGTTCTGGCGATCGGGCTGCTGATTGCCTTGTCCGCCGATCTCGTACTTCGTTTGATGCGGGGCTGGTTCATTGATCTGGCGGCCAGCCGCTCCGACGCCAAGCTTTCGGCCTCGATCATGGAGCGGGTGCTCGGCCTGAGCCTGGCACACCGGCCCCAGTCGGCGGGGGCTTTTGCCGCCAACGTTCAATCCTTCGAATCCATTCGCTCGTTTGTCAGCTCCATGACCGTGGTTGGGCTCGTGGATCTGCCATTCGTTCTGCTGTTCCTGCTGGTCATCATGTTGATCAGCTGGCCGCTGGGAATTCCGGTGATCGTCGGGGCTGTGGGCCTGGTCATCTACGCCTCAATCGCCCAGCGTCGGCTGCGGGATCTGTCGGAAGAGAGCATGTCCGCCGGCTCCCAGCGCAGCGCCACCCTGGTTGAAGGGCTGTCGAATCTGGAGTCGGTCAAGAGCTTTGGCGTGGAGAGCCGGATTCAGGCTACCTACGAGCGAACCTCGCTGTACATCAGCAACATCAGTGCCCGCCTCAAGTTCATTGCCGCGACCATTCAGAACGGTGCCCAATGGACCCAGCATTTGGTATCGGTGGCCATTATTATCCTCGGCGTCTATCTGATCATCGAAGGTGAGTTGTCCCAGGGCGGCCTGATTGCGGCCTACCTGCTGTCGTCCCGTGCCATGGCGCCGGTCAGTCAGGCGGC
>JBPEXK010000445.1:0-1152 GCA_052031745.1 Marinobacter sp.
CGGCGGCCAGCATGACCGCCTGCGCCAGATAGGGGTTCAGGTCCGATCCGCCAATACGGCATTCCACGCGCACGCCCTTGGTATGGGCACCGCAGAGGCGGAAACCCGCGGTGCGGTTGTCCACCGACCAGACGGTCTTGGTGGGCGCAAAGGTGCCCTTGGCGAAGCGTTTGTAGCTGTTGATGTAGGGCGCGAGGAAATAGGTATATTCCGGCGCATGGGCGATCAGACCGGCCATGTAGTGGCGCATCACCTGCGACATGCCCAGATCGTCGCTTTCGTCAAAGAAGGCGGGTTTGCCGTCCTGCCACAGCGACTGGTGCACATGACTGGACGAGCCGACGCGGTCCTTGTGCCATTTCGGCAGGAAGCTCGCCGCATGGCCCTGCTGCCAGGCTATTTCCTTGACCGCGTGTTTCGCGATCGTGTGGTAATCGGCGCAATCGAGCGCCTCCGAGTAGCGGATGTTGAGCTCTTCCTGACCGGCCTCGGCCTCGCCCTTGGTGTTCTCGATCGGCAGACCGGCGGCGAAGAGATGGTTGCGCAGCGGGCGCATCACGCTCTCTTCCTTGGTGGTCTGGAAGATGTTGTAATCCTCGTTGTAGCCGCTGATCGGCACCAGTTCGCGGTAGCCGCCCTTGCGGATCGCATCATAGCTCTGCTCGAACAGGAAGAACTCCAGCTCGGTCGCCATCATCGCGTCGAAGCCAAGCTCTTTCAACCGCGCAATCTGTTTCTTCAGCATGGCGCGCGGCGAATGCGGCACCGGCTGGTGGGTGTCGTGATCGAGCACGTCGCAGAGCACCATCACCGTGCCCTCGAGCCACGGCACCGGGCGGATCGTGTCGAGGTCGGGCTGCATCACGTAGTCGCCGTAGCCGGTCTGCCAGGAGGTCGAGGCAAAGCCCTCGGGCGTCGACATCACCAGGTCGGTGGCCAGCAGATAGTTGCAGCAATGAGTCTCCTTATAGGAGGTCTCGACGAAGTTCACCGCATGGAAGCGCTTGCCCATGAGGCGGCCCTGCATGTCCACGAGACAGGCGAGCACGGTATCCACCGTGCCGTCTTTGACCATTTTCTTCAGCGCATCGAATGTCAGGGTGCCGGGCATGTTCTGTCCAATTCAAAGGTAGGGCGGGGGCGCTGTGCGGC
>JBPEXK010000446.1:0-1433 GCA_052031745.1 Marinobacter sp.
CGTGATGGCCGCCACTGCCTTTCTGGACACGCCCCTGGCTTCGCACAGTGACCTGATTCTGCTGACCACCGCGGGCATCAGCGCCGGCGGTGCCATCTCCTTCTCGGTGTCGCGGTTTTTCACCGGACTGTTTCTCTCCGGCATGCTGGTCCCCACCATGGTGGTGCAGATCCTGATCGTCGACGCCATTGATTACGGCGTTTTGGCCGCCGTCACGCTGTACCTGGCGGGCATGTACATGGTCACCATCAACCCCTATCGGGAATACCGGTCATCGCTCACCAGCAACCTGATGCTGACCAAGATGAGCAACACCGACGGCCTCACCAGCCTCGACAACCGGCGCTCGTTTGATGAAAACCTGGAACAGGCGGTGCAACAGGCGCAACGCAACAGCTACTCGCTAAGCTTGCTGCTGCTCGACATTGACCATTTCAAGACCATCAACGACAGGCACGGCCACCCCGCCGGGGACCACTGTATCAGCAGTGTGGCGCGGTGTTTGACCGACTCGATCCGGCGCACGGCCGATACCATTGCCCGTTATGGCGGTGAGGAATTCGCGGTAATCCTGCCAGACACCGAGGAAAGCGAAGCCTTAGCAATTGCCGAGAGGATTCGTCAGTCAGTGGAGGGCAGCAAGATTCACTTCGAGGGCGCCGACATCCCGGTGACCATCAGCATCGGCTGCTGTACGGCCCAGCACCTGACCACAGCAAGCCGGCCAGACGATCTGATCGCGACCGCCGACCGAGCCCTGTACACCGCCAAACATCAGGGGCGGAATCGGGTTGAATCGATTCCGCTGTTAAAACGCGGCGGCTAACACTTCTTGCAGATCACGCTTGAGCTCTTCCGCGGGCGTGATCCAGAGTTCGTCATCGTTCCCCGGGAACACGCCCACTTCCAGCCCGTCTTTGGTCAGCCCCGGCACCCATTTCTTGAAGAAATCAGGCACAGAGAGGGCCTTGGGCGTCAGCTCGGGTGTGTCCTCGGCGTAGTTGGATGCCAGGGCCTCGCTGGGCCAGACCGGCAGGTAACCGACGCCATCTTCTTCGGAGACGATTTTCAGAAAGCGGTTGTCGGCGTTCACCAGAATCCAGATTTCACGCTCTTCGCTCACCGCATCCAGAAAGTAGTCGTACCTTTCTTCGCCATCCATATCGAGTAGTTGTGCCTGAGGAGTGTCGTTCATGGTGGCCACCGCTTGGGAAAGTGAAGGGAGAGAACGATAAGTGTAACCAAGTGTCTCCGACGCCACCAGAAGCGCGGGCCCTGCTACACTCCGAGCATCAAGCGCAGCAGTCAACGAATCCTCAAGAGAGAACCGCCATGAGCCTGTCCCCCTTTCATCTCGCCATTCCGGTTTACGATCTGGCCGCCGCCAGGGAATTTTACCGCGATGTGTTCGGCCTGGAGGAAGGCCGCTCCAG
>JBPEXK010000447.1:0-1920 GCA_052031745.1 Marinobacter sp.
GAAATTACCCCCTATACCCCCGCCGACGGACTTTACAGATTTGCTGACTTATTAGGCCCAAAGATTAAGATGCCAATTGGTGCTCCTCTCCCCGGTAATACGCCTCTACGCGGGGGTTCATTACTCGCTTCCACAGGGGCGGGATCATGGCGAGGACGACCATGGCGGCGTAGCCGGCGGGCAATTGTGGGGCAATGTCGTGGTGGCGGAGGACCTGGTAGCGGCGTTTGGCGTAGGCGTGGTGGTCGCTGTGGCGCTGGAGGTGGAACAGGAACACGTTGGTGAGAAAGTAGTTGCTGTTCCAGCTGTGCTCGGGAGTGGTGCGCTCGTAACGCCCGTTGTCGAGTTTGCGGCGGTGCAGGCCGTAGTGTTCCAGGTAGTTGACGATTTCTAGCAGGTTCAGGGCGATAAAGCTTTGGGCCAGGAAGAACACGGCGCCGAGCCAGCCGAAGGCCAGGGTGAAGGCGACGAGGGCCAGGGCGCTGAGGCTGTACCACCAGATCAGTTCGTTGCGCCAGCTGAAGGCTTTGAAACCTTTGCGTTGCAGGCGTTCGGCTTCCAGTTTCCAGGCGTTCATGAAGTTGCGGCGGTAGGCCTGGGGCAGGAAGTTGTACAGGGACTGGTTGTAGCGGGACGAGGAGGCGTCTTCCGGGGTGGAGACGTGCACGTGGTGGCCGCGCAGGTGTTCAACCTTGAAGCCGGCGTAGCAGACCAACGACAGCAGGAAGCCGCCGGCGCGAGTTTCCAGTTTGCCGTCTTTGTGGATCAGCTCGTGGGCAACGTTTATGCCCAGGCCGCCGACGATGCCAATGGAGAAGATCCAGCCGATACCGCCGAGCACCGAGAACATGCCCGACGCCAGTTGCAGCATGCTCCACACCAGCAGCACCGCAAAGCCGACAACCCAGCCCAGGGTGATCACACGGTAGAAGGCCTCGCTGTTCATGTGGGGCACGTCCACTTCTTCGTCCGGGTTCAGGGCGTCTTTACCGAGGATCAGGTCCAGCACCGGGATGATGCCAAACACCACCACCGGCACGCCCCAGGCGAACAGGTTGATCAGGTCGGTGGCCTGCCCAGCCGCCAGCAATAAAGGTGGCAACAGCAACGGCACTATGGCGATCAGGTAGCTGTACTTTTTCAGGGTCAGCAGTATTTTCCGGCGCGTTGCCTCTCGGCCGATTGTTATGTGGCTGGTATTCATCGGGCTCTCTCCTTCGACTGTGTTGTTTTTGCAGATGCGCTGGCCAGCTTCTATCTGCATTATTGTCCTACAATATAGCAGTCGTCAACTTAAGATGCTTGGTTTCTGGCTGCCGCATCCGAGCTACGGTGAAAGCCGAGTAGGATCAGGGGCTTGTAGCACTGGCTAACGGGGGCTGTGATAGACTCAAGCTCCCAGAGCCGCGTTTAAGAGACTTCTATGGATTTTCAGGCGCCCAACACCCTGGCCGAACAGATCGCCAACTTCATGGCCGAACGGATCATGACCGGGCAGATACGGCCGGGGCAGCGGATTCAGGAGGCCACCCTGGCCGGCGAGCTAAATGTCAGCCGGGCGTCGGTGAAGGAAGCGCTGTATACCCTGGAACGCTGGCACCTGGTGGAGATCACTCCGCGCAAAGGCGCCGCCGCCACCCGGCTGGACGCAGAGCACGCCTCGGAGCTGTACGACGTGTACATGCACCTGCTGCTGATGCTGGTGACGCGGCTGTGTGAGCGCTGGCAGGAACCGGACCGGGAGGCGATGCTAAAGGCGGTGGCCGAGGTGGTGGAGCAGGCACGGCGGGCTTCGGCCGACATTACGGCGGTGGTCGAGGCCAGTTTTGGGGTGATGGAGGCCTGCTGCGAAGTGGTCGGCAACCCCTACCTCACCGAGGCTCTGTCGAATTTCAAACCGGCGGTCAGCCGGGCCTATTA
>JBPEXK010000448.1:0-6252 GCA_052031745.1 Marinobacter sp.
CCTGATCACAGCGATCTCTGGTTCCTGCCCCTGGGTGGCACCGGTGAAATTGGGATGAACCTGAACCTGTACGGCCACGATGGCCAGTGGCTGATGGTGGATTGCGGCGTAACTTTCCCCAAACCTGGGCGGCTGGCGGCCGACGGCACCGTGCACCACCGGGGCGAGCCACCCGTGCAAATGGCCGACCCCGCGTTTATTGCGGACCGTCGGGAGCAGCTGGCGGGCCTGATTATTACCCACGCCCACGAAGACCACATCGGCGCCGTTCCCTACCTCTGGCCGCTGCTGCAGTGCCCGGTCTACACCAGCCGGTTCACCGCCGAGATCCTGAGGCGCAAATTGGTGGAGTTCGATCTGGCCCACCGGGTGCCGATCATCGTGGTCGACACCGGCGAACGTCGGCAGATCGGGCCCTTCAACGTGCAATGGCTGGCGCTGACCCACTCCATCCCTGACCCCAACGCGCTGATGATCCGCACTAACATCGGCAACATTTTCCACAGTGGCGACTGGAAGCTGGACGATAATCCCCTGGTGGGCCATGGCTACTCCCGGTCCACCTTCACCGATCTGGCGGACGAGGGCGTGGATGCCATGGTGTGCGACTCCACCAATGCCACCGTGGCCGGGCACTCGGTGTCGGAAGCGGCCTTGCACCAAGGCTTGCTTGAGGCGGTGCAGGCCGCCACCGGTCGGGTGGTGGTGACCTGTTTTGGCAGCAACATCGCCAGGTTACACACGCTTGGGCTGATTGCCCGGGAAACCGGGCGCTACATGGGTCTGCTCGGGCGCTCGCTGATCAACATGAGTGGCGCCGCCAAAGCCGCGGGCATCTGGGACGAGGCCGACCGGTTGATCAACCCCGGCCATCTCGGCTATCTGCCCAGGAACGAAGTGCTGGCCGTGGCCACCGGCAGTCAGGGCGAGCCGCGTACCGCCCTGCGCCGTCTGGCCGCTGGCAATCACCCGGATTTCGAGTTGGAGGCGGGCGACACCGTCATCTTCAGTGCCCGGGCGATCCCCGGCAACGAGGACGCCATCGAAGCCCTGATCGACAGGCTGCGGGCCATGGGCGTGACAGTGGTTACCGCGGAGGCGTCCAACGTTCCTATCCACGCCTCCGGCCATCCGGCCCAGGAAGAGTTGCAGGCCATGTACCAGTGGGTGCGCCCGAAAATCGCCATCCCGGTGCACGGCGAGGGCGAGCATATGGACGCCCACGCTCGCCTGGCCAAAGACAGTGGGGTGAGCAAAACCCTGGTCGGCCGCAATGGCGACCTGTTCATGATCCGTCCGGTGCCGGGTATGCGGCGGCAGATCGCCGAAACCGGACGTCTGGGCTGGGAGCGGCAGGAGTTGGTCCGGGTCGAGTGACTCTGGCCCAGATTCTGATAGTCGGTCGCTTGCTATCTGGTTAGACTGGGTCGTTCACCTTCACCAACCCAGTCACAGGAGGCAATCGTCCCATGGCAATCTGGACCCGCACCCCCAATCTTGAGGAATTCCTCGAATCCAGCAAAAACACCGCCGTCGGTCACATGGGGATCGAGTATCTGGAGTTTGGCGACGATTTCGTTAAAGGCCGGATGCCGGTGGACGAGCGCACGGTGCAGCCGTTCGGCATTCTGCACGGCGGCGCTTCGGTACTGCTGGCGGAAACCCTGGGCAGTATGGCCGCCAACTGCTGTCTGAAGGATCCCGACACCGTCGCGGTGGGGCTGGACATCAACGCCAACCACCTGCGCCCGGTCAGCAAGGGGTGGGTCTATGGCACCGCCAAGGCCCTGCACGTCGGCAGCACCACCCAGGTGTGGGAGATTCGGCTGGAGAACGAGGACGGCAAGCCCACCTGCATTTCCCGGTTGACCATGGCGGTCACCAAGCTGCCGGGCCGTTAACCCTTCCAGGGTTCCTCTTCGGTTTCGGGAATCGGGGCTGACATGATCAGTCCCTGATCGACGAAGTCTTGCAGCACAATGCCGAAGCTGCCGTCCGGCACTTCCTTGGCGATCTGGTAGGTATCACCGGCCGCATCTTTCGGCGCAGTCATCAGGTCCAGTTGCTTGTAGGGCGTTATTTCCTGGTGCTCTGCGTCGCGGACCATCAGCACCTTTGGTTTCAGTTTGTGCTTGGGTTGGCTCTCGACCACGATGCCCACTTCTCCGTTCAGCATCTCGACGATGGAGCCGGGCGGGTAAATGCCGATCATCTGGATAAATGCCTCGGCCAACTCCTTGTCGAACTGGGTGCCCCGATGCTTATGGATAATGTCCAGCGCTTGCATGGAGGCCCGGCCCTTGTCGTACACCCGGTTGCTGGTGATGGCGTCATAGGTGTCCACCAGGCCGACGATCTTGGCGAAATAGGGTATCTGTTGCGCTTCCAGGCCTCTGGGATAGCCCTGGCCGTCCATGCGCTCGTGGTGGTTGTAGGCCACATCCACCGCCGTGCTCAGGGAGTTGCTGGTGCTCATCAGGATGCTGCGGCCGTGGGTGGTGTGCTCCCGCATGAGCGCGAATTCCTCGGGCGAAAGCGCTCCGGGTTTGTTCAGGATTTCGTCGGGAATTCGGGTTTTGCCGACGTCGTGCAGCAGTCCGCACAGGGCCAGGGTGCGAATCTCGCCCTCCAGCAAACCCAGGTGTTTGCCAAACGCCGCCGACAGAATCGACACGTTGATGCAGTGTTCGGCGGTGTACTCGTCCTGATGCTTGATTTTGGTCAGCAGCAGCAGGGCGTTTTCGTTGCGCAGCACACTTTCCACGCAGCTGTTCACCACAGCACGGGCGTTGTTCAGATCCAGCGCCCGGCCAACCCGCAAACCTGACATGATCGACTTGGCGGTCTTCTGGGCGTCTTCGAATTTGACCGCAGCAAACGGCATCTCCGTACCGACATCCACCTTGTTGATGTAAGTGACGCGTTTGCGAGGGGCTTTTTTCTGAATCGTTTCCGGTTGGGGCTCCGGTTTCTTGCCCGACCGTTTGAACATGCTAAAAAAACCAGAGGATGATTTCGGACGGTTTTCTGAGCGTTTGGTCTGGGGCGGGTGCTGGGAGGTTACGTCCAGCCGGCCCTCGATGAACACGAACTCACACTGGGCTTGCAGGGAGTGGATTTCCTTGGGGTCCCGGATGACGAAGCCCTGGAGCAGAAAGTCGGTGTCTTCCCAGGGGCGGTCCAGCCGCACCACGTGCATGCCCAGCGCCAGATCAGAGACGTGAATGCGCGTTTCAACAATGTCTTGGTGGGTTTTGCCCATGGATAAATCCGGTGTCCTCGAGTAGTGCGCCTAGTTTGCGGTGAATCCCTTGCCGCGGACAGCTCAAATTGCAAAATCTGGTCAAATGATGTTCATTCAAAGACAGTTCGAGCCTTTTTGGATATTGGCTCGATATTCAGACTCTTGGCGTGAATAAGAGTAGACCGGAATGCCAGTCTTGCACAATCAGAACAGCATCCGTCTCTGGTGGTTGGCGCTGGGGGCCGCCCTGGTCCCGTTCCTGACCATCCATCTGACCTTCGTGGTTTCCGTTCTGGAAGGCCACATCTCCATGTGCGTGCCTTACTGGGACAGCTGCACCAGCATCAGCCGCACTGGCCGACAGGGTACCTCTTACTTCATTTTCAAGGGCGCCATGCTGCCCTCCGCCATCGTCGGCATTCTGTTCTGGTGGGGCAATCGGGCCTGGCTGGCGCAACTCGGTCTGCGCTCTGCCAGTACCGCATGGGTGCCCTGGTTGGGGCTGGTGGCCGGATTGGCCCTGGTGATCTACACCGTGGCGCTTGGCCACGAGGGCGACGGCTTTAACCTGATGCGGCGTATCGGCGTGGTGCTTTACCTGTCGATGACCTTCCTGTGCGAACTGCTGATCAGCGGCGTGCTCCGGGAGCACCCGAGCTGGCGGCGTCAGGGCCAGTGGCTGCTGGGCATCTGCCAGCTCACCCTGGCGGTCGGCATACTCTCTGTGCTGTTGAACGCCTTCGCCCCCGAGTTGTACAGCCGGACCGACGACGCCTTCGAATGGGTGTTTGCGCTGTTGATCAACGTGCACGCGTTCTGGCTAGCCCTGCTCTGGCGCCGCAGCGGTTTCCGGGTGCGGTTCTGGGTCGACTGAGGCCTACAGCGACAGCAGGCCCCTGATCAGGGCAGCGATGCCGGCCAGGGCGGCAATGGTCAGGATGATCGGGCGCAGGCCCTCGGCCGGCAGCCTGTGCACCAGGTAGCCGGACAGCCAGAAGCCGGCCAGCATGCCCGGGAAGGTCACGCCAAACAGCTGCATTTCCCGCCAGCCGAGGTAGCCGGAGTAGAGCAGCGCTGCCAGACTGAAGAAACTCGCGGTCAGAAAGAACGCCGACATGTTGGCCCGCACCAGCGGCCCTTTCTGATTCTGATAGATCATCGCGATGGGTGGGCCGCCCACGGCGGTGATGGTGCCCATGTAGGTGGAGGCGGCACCGGCGATGACGCTGTTGCGGGCGTTCAGGGCCGGGCGCAGGCCGCCGACGCTGAGGGCAACGCCGGTCAGGATCAAGACGCCGAAGATCAGCTCAAAACCCTTGGGGGACAGCACCAGCAGGGTCAGCCCGGCCAGCACCGTGCCCGCGGCGCCACCCCAGATGGCAAAGCGCACCTCCCGCACCGCCAGGGCGCCGCGGTTGCGCAGCAGCATCAACACGGTCAGCACCGAGGCGTTCAGGATCAGCGGCGCCGGCAACAGGATGGGACTGATCAGGAACAGCAGGGGCGCGGCCAGGGTACCGATGCCATAGCCGGCCACGCCCTGCAGACAGGCGCCGGCCAGCAGGGCCGCGTTCGCGAGCAAGACCTGAATTAGGCTGAGATCGTTCAAGGTAACCACCGGGTAAGGAGCAGTGTGATTTGATAACACAGCGGACCGGCGGTTGAAACTGATAGACTGCCCGGGCTTATCAGACCTTGGTGTAACGACAGGACACGACCGATGACCGAGCTTTCCGCCACCGCCGCCGATGCCTGCCCCTGTGGTTCGGGCCTGGCGTACCAGAGCTGCTGCCAGCCCTTGCACCAGGGCCAGGCCGCTGCCCACCCGGAGGCGCTGATGCGGTCCCGCTATACCGCCTTCGTTCTCGGGCTGTCCGACTACCTGCTGGCCACCTGGCATGCCAGCACCCGTCCAAGCAGCCTCGATTTGGCCCACTCGCCCCAGTGGGTGTCCCTGGTGGTGCTCGACAGCGGTGAACGCGGCGACGCCGGCAGCGTGCATTTCCGGGCCGTGCATCGACTGGGCCAGGGCTGGGGTTATCTCGAAGAGCGGTCGGAATTTGTGCGCGAGCAGGGTCGGTGGTTTTACGTCAGCGGTCAGACCAAAGAGGGCGAGCTAAAACCCGGGCGTAACGATCGCTGCCCCTGTGGCAGCGGCAAGAAATACAAGGCCTGCTGTCTTTAGACCGGGCGCTCCGGGTCCAGGTCCGCGTCAGATTGCAGGTATTCCTCCAGGGCATTCGCCAGCCAGCCCACCACGGCACCACCCTGGGCCTGTTCTGATTCCAGCGCGCTGAACACTTTCCACCATTGGGCGCTGCGGTGGCGCACGACCGCAAGTTCGCGGTTTTCCAGCGCCTCGGCGATCAGCGGCAGCGGCAAGTCGGCCCAGCCCGCGCCCTCAATCACCGCATCGCGGATCAGTTCGAATTGGGTGAACGCCAGGTAGTTGGCGGTTTCCGGGGATTCCGCCTCGACCCGAGCGTTGCTCATGTACGCGAGCGTGACTTCAGTGTGGCGCACCAGATCGTCCTGAGTCACCCGCTTGAGCTGGCTCAGGGCGTGAGTTGGCGCCGCCACCGTCAGCATTTGCACATCGGCCAGCTCCCGGAACCATTGGTAGCCCTCGCTGGGCAGGTCCGGCATCAGGCCATAGGCGACGTCCACCGACTGATTGCCCACCAGGGCTGCCAGCTCCCGCGGCGGGGCCAGGTAGACCGACAGGCTGGTTTGGGGGAAACGCTGTTTCAGGCGTCGCAGTATCTCGCGCCAGGCCGCCTCCGGCAGAGAATCGTCCCGGGCGATGCGCAGCACCGATTCGGCGCCACTCAGGTGGTGTTGGCAACGGGCGAAAATCTGGCTCGCGACCTGGTCCAGGCGGCGGCAATCGGTAACGATGGCGCTGCCAATAGGCGTCAGGTGAAGCTGGTTGCCGGAGCGTTCGAACAGCTCCACCCCCAAGTCGTCCTCCAGCGCCGCCAGCATGGTGCTGACGGTGGTCCGGCTCC
>JBPEXK010000044.1:0-1406 GCA_052031745.1 Marinobacter sp.
TGAAACAGCGGGTGCTGGTGCTGGGTTGGAACCGACGGGTCCCCAGCCTGGTCGCCGAGTTTGGCAGCTACAGCAATCAGTCGTTTTCGCTGGATATGGTGTCGGTGGTGCCGGCCGCGGAACGTGCGCTGGCGATATCCCGCTACGTTGGCGACCAGTCGCCGGTGGAGTGTCGACACATCGAGGCGGATTATATGGTGGAGGGCGAATTGCGACGCTTGGATCCGTCCTCCTACGATTCGGTGATCCTGCTGAGCAGCGACCGTCTGGCCTCGGGTGAAGAAGCCGATGCCCGGGCGATGGTGGGCTACCTGCAGCTGGAAGACATCCTGCTGGAGAAAGCGCGGCACCCGCACCTGATCCTTGAGCTCAGTGATCCGGACAACCGCCCCCTGCTGTACGAGCACCGCAGTGAGATGCTGATCAGCCCGATGATCCTGAGCCACATCCTGGCCCAGGTTGCCCTGCGCCGGGAGTTGCGGGTGGTGTTGGATGAGTTGTTCACCGTTGGCGGCGCGGAGATCCAGTTCCGCGACCCCAGCGACTACCCATTACCTGCCAGTGTCGACTTCCATTTGCTGGAGCGCATTCTGGCCGACGAAGGCGAAATCGCCCTCGGCATCTATCGGCAACAGGCCGACAGCCAGGGCCGACACCTGCACCTGAACCCACCACGGCGCGACTACCTCGACATACAGTCGGGCGATCGTTTGGTGGTGTTGAGTCTGACCGGCTGAAACAACGGCTGAACAAAGGGAGATCGGGGCCGTGAGCCCCGATCTCCAACCTTTCCCGATTTATTCGATCTTGATGTGACCGCTGTTCAGCATTGAGTCAATGAACTGCTCCGAGGTCTGGCCGTCCATGGAGACGCCGGTCAGGGTGATGGACTGCTGAGCGTTGTCGCTGTTGTCGTCCAGCGCCCCATCTTTGTTCAGGTACAGCACCGTATCGCCGTTTTCCTCCTGCGCCATCAGGTAATCCGTGATGGTGCTGGCGGAGGCGTCCTGCAGCAGATCGCTCAACTCCAACTGGTCGCCTTCACCGGTACCGGTGAAGCCATTCGCCGGATCGATGGTGAAGTCGGTGACTGTGTCCTGAGCGGCCGCATCTACGGAGCCCTCGTCACCCAGCTCCCAGCGGAAGACGTCGGCGCCAACACCTCCGGAGAGGACATCGTTGCCGATGCCACCGGTGAGGGTGTCGTTGCCAGCGCCGCCTTGGATGTAGTCGTCGCCCGCGCCACCGCCGATTACGTCGTCGCCTTCGTAGCCGCGGATAAGCTCATCGGAGTTAGTGGCTGTGCCAGAGTTGGCTTTCGCGTCACCCTCGATGGTGCTATCCGTCTGGTCTACCGTGACGGTCAGGGTGTCTTGCACAGACTGTTGCTCACCCGTTGCTGTCTC
>JBPEXK010000045.1:0-4202 GCA_052031745.1 Marinobacter sp.
AATTTGACCCGAACAGCGTTGAGGTGACCGAGGTTCCCCCCTACGAGACGCACACCGTTCCCTTCCGGGTCGCTGGTGACGAACAGCCGGAATGGCTCATTCCGGAGTCCGACGAGGTTCCGGAGGTCTACCTGTCCCGATCACTGCAAGGTGGTGGCGTCACCGACTTTAGTGGCCTTAGCTTTTTTGGCTACATGGTCACGCTATCGCTGATCCCCTATTACGAGGAACATCATTTCTACGATGTGTACGAGCTGAACTGGCAGGGAGAGACCCTCGCCAAGAGCAGTATCAACTACACGGTGGACAACTACTTTTCACTGTACTTCCCAACGCCGATGCTGTTTCTCGGTTCCCTTGCCGATGAGCAAGATGAACACGCAGAAGCAAAGGCCTACATCACCGATCTGCACAAAGACCAGCTGCTGGCCACCATCGACCAGCAGCGCAAGGAATTCCAGAATCTGAATCCGACCACGCCGGAGGAAATCGCCGCTTACCTGACTGGCCCCGGCCGCTCATCGGTTTACCGGCCGGCGGCCATCACTCGACTGATCGACATGGCGCCGGAAACCGATGCCCTTGCCTACCATGAAGCTAACAGTGGCGTACCCGGCTACTTGGATTTGCTGTCGCCCGTGCATCAGGCCTGGCTGATTGGACCGGAAAATCTCCGAGGCTTCGATCTGCAGAGCCGACTGGCCCAAGGCGCGGAAGAGGATGAGCTGCTGATTGAAATGCTGAACGCCTACCCGACCCGTGAGAGTGGACAGCTGGTGGCGACCACGGTGACCTGGGGCTACTACACCGGGATGACGCCGGAGCATCGGAGCATCCTCAAGACCGCCGGCCTGCCTGAAAGCCTCGTTGAACGCATGACCAACGAAGCGCCCTTGCCCGAATTGCTGGCGGCCGCCCAATCCGGCCAATTGCGGGACGCCGACGGCAACATCCGGATCCCGACCCAGGAAGAGCTGCTGGAGCAACTGGTACGAAAAGACAATCAGGGACGGTACATGAGCCCCTACACCAGTGATGACGTTCTTGCCGAGTGGGTGAACTCGGCCATCAACGCCAACATCGGATCGACCATCGGTACCGGCGTAGGCGCCGCAGCCGGCGCCTACGTTGGCGAGAAAGCCCTGGAACAGGTTCCGTTCGTGGGTGGCTTCCTCGGTGGCGCAGTAGGCGCGGAAATCGGGAAATCCGTGGGCCGAGAGACCGCCATCAGCGCCTCCGGTGGCTGGGAAGCCATTCGCGCCTCCTCCGATCGCAGTTTCGATGATATTCAATCCATGGCCCGTTACCTTCGGTCAAAATACGGCCACACCGGCAACTTCACCGACGCCATGGACGCAACCCGACAGATCTACCCTGAGCTGGCAGACGCACTCGCGCAGGCCTACTAACCGACACGGAGATGTTTATGTTCCCCAAGAAAGCGCTTGTTACCGCCAGTGCCTTTGTTGCTTCAACGCTGTTACTGTCAGGCTGCGCCAGCAAGATTGAGAACGTGCGCGGAAAACCCACCGTGTACGAGGACGTCTCCACCACCGGTAGCGTGGGCGGCGTTGGTATCGAGAGCCAGGATGTGGTCGCCATGACCGACCGGATGATGCGGGACATGCTGGCCAACCCCATCCTGACCGGTCGTTCCACACCACCGCGAATCATCATCGACAACGAGTACCTCAAGAACGAGAGCACCTCGGTCATCAACACCAACATGCTCACCGACCGCCTGCGCATCGAGCTGAACCGCGCCGCCAACGGCCGGATGATCTTTGTCGGCCGTCATTTCTCCGACATGGTCCAGAAAGAACGGGATCTGAAACGCGACGGCGCCGTGGATGGTGGCACCATCCGCCAGACCGCCGCCCAGGCCGGTGCCGATTTCCGCCTCGGCGGCCGCATTTCATCACTGGATGCCATTGACCGCGACACCGGGACACAGTCCCGTTACAGCCAGATCAGCTTTGAAATGGTCGACCTGGAGCTGGGCACCATTGTCTGGGGCGGACTCTACGAAATGAGAAAGGCGGCCCGTGACAATGTGGTTTATCGATAGACGCTGGTCCCAACCCGTGCTGGCGACCCTGGTCGCTGGCACCCTGGCGGGCTGCGCCAGCGGGCCGAAAGTTTATGACCGTGCGACCCTCGCGGCCCCTGAGCAAGCCCTGGTCGACGCCAAGCCGGAACCGCTGCGCGCGGATTTCCGGAACCTGTTTGAGGAAGGCCAGCGCAATAAGGTGCTGAACCTGATGGAGATCGGGGTCAAGGCCTATCGCGCCGGCTATCGGCAGGAAGCCAAGAACACCCTGACCCAGGCCCGGCTGGAAATCGAAAACGTGTACGCCGATACCGACGCCGCCCGCAAGGCGCGGAGTATCTGGTACGAAGAGGCGGAAAAGGACTTCAAGGGCGAGCCCTACGAGCGCGCCATGGTCTACCTCTACCTGGGCCTGGTCTACCTGGAAGAAGGCGACTACGGCAACGCCCGCGCCAGTTTCCTGGCCGGACTGCTCCAGGATGCCTTCGCGGAGGAAGAACAGCACAGCACAGACTTTGCCGTGTTGCTGTACCTGGCTGGCTGGTCTGCGATGCAAATGGGCAGTGACCTACTGGCCAAAGACCATTTCCGGGAACTGCAACTCTACCGTCCGGACGCCCCGATTCCCGAGTCCAACGACAACGCCCTGCTGATTGTCGAAACGGGCACTTCGCCACGCAAACTGGGGGATGGTGTCGGGCACTATCAGTTGGTGTATCGACGGGGCAAGGGCTTCCGGGATGTAGCGGCGGAAGTGCTCAATGGCGAACAATGGTCCCCGGTTTACCCGATGGAAGACCTCTACTTCCAGGCCTCAACCCGGGGTGGACGCGCCATCGACCGGATTGTTGAGGGCCAGATCAAGTTTAAGGAGAACACCCGCGCCGTGGGCTCCAACCTGAGCCACATCAGCCAGGACAGCACACTGGCCGGTTTCAGCGCCGCCGCCGGCGGCGCCCTGGGCGCCGGCTTTGCCGCCATCAGCCTGGTCAGCGTGGCCGCCGACGGCATGTCGGCAGCCTCCAACACCCGGGCGGATATCCGTTATTGGACGGGCCTGCCCGACACCCTGCATCTGATGCCGGTGACGGCGGCAGACGGGGAGCCGGTGACGGTCCGGTTTCTCGACCAACACGGCCAGGTAGTAAGCGGTCTCACCGACAGTACAGAGTTCAAATTTGATGGACGCGGGGCGGGCCTGGCATTCGCCACATCCCGGCGCCCGAATTCAGGAGGAAACCAATGACCAACCTAATGAAAGCCGTCGCCGCTGCGGCGTGCATCAGCCTGCTCGCCGGCTGTGCCAACCACGCCGCCGACAGCACCAAGCTGATTGAACGTACTGCGCCGGTGACCATGAACTCCGTCGTCTTCACCGACTACAACCTGAAACGCACCTGGAGCGGTGGCCTGTTCGGCGACGGCGAACGCTATCGCCTGTCCGTGGTCCAGCACGGCCAACGCCCGACCGCAACCGGCACCACCGAGGTCTATGCCGTGCTGCGCAACCATACCGATTACGATTACCAGATCGAAAGCCGGACCCAGTTCTTCGACCAGGATGGTGTTCCTACCGACGTCAAACCCACCTGGCAGCGCTCCACCGTACCGGCGAACAGCATCGCCACCTACCGGGAACTGTCCACCACCACCCAACCCGTGCAGTATCGGGTGGAAGTCCGGGAGATCAACTGATGAATCGCCTGGCGCTCGCCCTCTGTGTGCCCCTGCTCGGATCAGGCCTGCTCCAGGCCGCCAGTCAGGTTCATGACGCGGCGCCAATGATGGCTCCGGCACAGAAACCCCTCACCGACGACGACCTGCAGGACGATCGTACCGCACCGCAGCGACAGGAAAGTGCCGACAGCATCATCCAACGTTTTCGCGCCGCCTACGGCAACGACACCCCCAGAGTGGCCGTGTTCTGGAACCGGGCCTTTGATGACCAGGTCAGCGACTGGAGCAGCAATACCCGCGGCGTGGTGTCCGCCCGGGGCTCCCTGACCGGGGAAGTGCCCGAAGGCAAGGTCAACTTGCAGGGACAGGGTCAAGTGGCGGCTCAGGGCGAGTATCGCTCCAGCCGCCGATACCGTCCGGCCGGCCCCGCGTTTGAGCTGCAGGGCGGCCTGGTCAGCCAACTGAACGACGCCGG
>JBPEXK010000004.1:0-6474 GCA_052031745.1 Marinobacter sp.
TCCGTCCAGGAACTGAAGAAGGGGATTATCAGGTCAAACTACGCAACCTGGTACGTTTCCTTGAGAACGGGGACCGCGGCAAGATCACCATTCGTTTCCGCGGCCGTGAGATGGCACACCAGGAAATTGGTATGAAGCTCATGGCCCGCATCGAAGCGGATGTTGAGGAGCTGGCCACGGTAGAGATGCGGCCGAAAATGGAAGGCCGGCAGATGACCATGGTAGTGGCGCCCCGCAAGAAGAAGTGAACCTGTTCGGGTCACTTATCCCCCGCGCATGCGGGGGATTTGTCGTTCAGGGACACATGCGTTTATTGAAAATAGAATGCGGAGTTTTAAAAAATGCCTAAGATGAAAACCAAGAGCGGAGCCACCAAACGGTTCAAGAAAACCGCTACCGGCTTCAAGCACAAGCAGTCCTTCACCAGTCATATCCTGACCAAGAAGAGCCCCAAGCGTAAGCGTCAGCTGCGCGGCACCAAGATGATTGCCAAGTCTGACGTGGCTTCCATCAAGCGTATGACTGCGTGCTAATAGCGCGCTGATCATTCTGGCACAGGTTTATAAAGGTAGAAGGATTAAAGTATGGCTCGTGTAAAACGTGGTGTGGTCGCACGCCGTCGTCACAAGAAGATTCTCAATCAGGCCAAGGGTTACTACGGCGCTCGTAGTCGTGTATTCCGCGTAGCCAAGCAAGCGGTTATCAAGGCCGGTCAGTACGCTTACCGTGACCGTCGTAACCGTAAGCGCGCATTCCGCGCTCTGTGGATTGCCCGTATCAACGCTGGCGCCCGCGCAAACGGTCTGTCTTACAGCCGTCTGATCGCTGGTCTGAAGAAGGCTAACGTTGAGATCGATCGTAAGGTTCTGGCCGACCTGGCCATGAACGAGCAGCAGGCGTTTGCCGCTGTTGTCGAGAAAGCCAAAGCGTCCCTGTGATCGCTTAAGCTCTTCATCGATTGATGATCGATCCTGGCGTCTCATGTCACCATCGAGGCGCCATTAGATAGGGGAAGGGCATGCTCTTCCCCTATTTTTGTTTATAGAATTCGATATTTGTACTCCCATTTCTGGTTTGGAGCAGGGTCAATGGAAAACCTGGAGCAACTGGTTCAGGACGGATTGGCTGCGGTCGACAAAGCCGACAGCCTGCAGGCGCTTGATCAAATTCGCGTTGAATACCTCGGCAAGAAGGGTGTGATCACCCAGCAGGCCAAGACCTTGGGCAAGCTGTCTGCCGAAGAGCGACCCGCTGCCGGCCAGAAGATCAACGAAGCCAAAGGGCAAGTGGAGCAGGCGATCAACGCCCGGCGCACGGACCTGGAGCGCGCCGCTATCGAAGCTAAGCTGGCGGCCGAATCCATTGATGTGACTTTGCCAGGCCGGGGCCAGGACCTGGGTGGGCTGCACCCGGTAACCCGCACCCTGCAGCGCATTGAACAGTTCTTCTCCAAGGCTGGATACACGGTCGAGCAGGGACCTGAGATCGAAGACGATTATCACAACTTCGAAGCCCTGAACATTCCGGGCCATCACCCGGCCCGGGCGATGCACGACACCTTCTATTTCAATCCCGGCACCTTGCTGCGCACCCACACCTCACCGGTCCAGATTCGCACCATGGAGGCGGGCAAGCCGCCGTTCCGTATGATCTGCCCCGGCCGGGTGTACCGCTGTGACTCCGACATGACCCACACCCCGATGTTCCACCAGGTAGAGGGGTTGCTGGTCGAAAAGGACGTCAGCTTCGCCGATCTCAAGAGCACCGTGGAAGAGTTCCTGCGGGTGTTTTTCGAGCGCGACCTTAAAGTGCGCTTCCGGCCGTCCTACTTCCCGTTCACCGAGCCCTCAGCCGAGGTGGATATCGAGTGGGGCCGGGAAGCCGATGGCAGCATCAAGTGGCTGGAAGTGATGGGCTGCGGCATGGTCCATCCCAAAGTATTTGAGCATTGCGGTATCGATGCGGAAGAGTACCGGGGTTTCGCATTTGGCCTTGGGGTAGAGCGCCTGGCCATGCTCCGGTACGGCGTGAATGACCTGCGGATGTTCTTCGAGAACGATCTGCGCTTCCTGCGCCAGTTCCGTTAATTCGGCGTTTTACAGCACCTAAACCAACAGGCGAAACCGCATCAGGACAAGGCAATAACCATGAAATTCAGTGAACAGTGGCTGCGCGAGTGGGTTAACCCGGAGATCGGAACCCAGGAATTGATGGACCAGATCACCATGGCCGGTTTGGAAGTGGACGGCTCCGAGCCGGTCGCCGGTCAGTTCAGCGGGATCGTGGTCGGGCAGGTTCAGTCGGTTGCCCCGCACCCGGACGCCGACAAGTTGCGGGTTTGTCAGGTCAGTGATGGCACCCAAACGGTACAAGTGGTGTGTGGCGCCCCCAACGTGCGTGATGGCCTCAAGGTGCCGTTTGCAGTAGTAGGCGCGGTGTTACCCGGCGACTTCAAGATCAAGAAAGCGAAGCTGCGTGGCCAGCCTTCCGAGGGCATGCTGTGTTCCGAAGCTGAGTTGGGTCTGTCGGAAAATCACGACGGTCTGATGGAGCTGCCTGAGGACGCACCGGTTGGCCAGGCGGTGGATGAATACCTGAAGCTCAATGACGTCACCATTGACGTTGACCTGACTCCGAATCGCAGCGACTGCCTGTCGATCCGCGGCATCGCCCGGGAAGTGGGGGTGCTGAACAGCCTGGTGGTCGAGGGCCCGGAAGTGCACCCGGTGCCGGCCGTACACTCCGACGTGCCGGACATTCGCATTGAGGCGCCCGCGGGCTGCCCCCGTTACCTCGGTCGCATCCTGCGCAGTGTTAACCTCCGGGCCAAGACCCCGCTGTGGATGCAGGAAAAGCTCCGCCGCTGCGGTATTCGCTCCATCGATCCCGCCGTCGATGTCACCAACTACGTAATGCTGGAGCTGGGCCAGCCCATGCACGCCTTCGACCGCACCGAAATTCGCGGCGGTATCGTGGTGCGCATGGCGAAAGCCGGTGAGAAGCTGGTGTTGCTCGATGGCCAGGAAGTGGAGCTCACTGAAAGCACCCTGATCATTGCCGATCATGAGAAGCCGGTTGCCATTGCCGGTGTCATGGGTGGCGAGCACAGTGGCGTCAGCGCCCAGACCGGCGACCTGATTCTGGAATCTGCCTACTTCGATCCCATCACCCTGGCCGGTAAGGCGCGGGAATACGGTCTGCATACCGACGCTTCCCACCGCTTCGAGCGGGGCGTGGATTACAAGCTGGCCCGTGAAGCCATGGAGCGGGCCACCCAGCTATTGCTGGACATCGTCGGTGGCGAGGCCGGTGAGATCGTGGAAGTGGCCAGCGAAGAAAACCTGCCGAAGCACCGATCGGTGGATCTGCGGGCGACCCGACTCGCGGATGTGTTGGGCCTGGAAATCGACCGCACCACCGTCGAGGAAATCCTGACCCGGCTAGGCTTGCACGTGGACAAGCTTCTGCGCGACGGCTGGCGTGTCGGCGTGCCCAGCTTCCGGCCGGACATTTCCATCGAGGAAGACCTGATCGAAGAGGTTGGCCGCATCTACGGTTACAACAACCTGCCGGTGACCGAGCCGACCGGTTCCCTCGGCCTGCGCCAGGAAGACGAAGCCACCCGGCCGCTGTCCGCGATCCAGAAGTTCTTTGTCGATCACGGCTACCAGGAGGCGATCACCTACAGCTTCGTGGACCCCAAGGTGCAGGAACTGATTGATCCCGAGCGCCAGGGCATTGCGCTGGCCAACCCGATCTCGGCCGACCTGTCGGTGATGCGCACCAGCCTCTGGAGCGGCCTGCTGAAAACCGCGGCCTATAACCAGAATCGCCAGCAGCCGCGAATTCGCCTGTTTGAGACCGGCCTTAGATTTGAGCAGAACGGCGAGCGCATTGACCAGCAGCCGATGCTGGCCGGTGTCGTGGTTGGCGCCCAGTACCCGGAAAACTGGGCAAACGGTCGCAGAACTGCGGATTTCTTTGATGTAAAAGGGGATTTGGAGAGCCTGTTCCGCGTACTGGGTGTCGAGATCCAGTTTGTGGGCAGTCAGCATCCGGCCCTGCACCCGGGCCAGACCGCGGAACTGCTCCGAGACGGTGAACATGTCGGCTGGCTAGGCACATTGCACCCACAAGTGCAGAAAAATCTTGAACTTAATGGCACGATTCTGGTGTTTGAGCTATTCTTGGAATCAATCGTCACCGGTTATGTGCCTAATTTCAAAGAAATTTCAAAATTCCCGGAAGTTCGTCGGGATTTGGCTATGATTATCGGAAGTGACGTCTCGTTCGCCGATGTCGAGCGGGTCGCCAAGAAGCACGCCGGTGAGCAGCTGACTGCGCTGCGGGTGTTTGATGTATACGAAGGCGAGAGCCTGGGTGAGGGTAACCGTAGCCTGGCGCTGAGCCTGTTCTGGCAGCATCCTGAGCGTACGCTGAACGAAGACGAGGTTCATTCGCTCTTCAATGGCGTTATCGATGCCTTGAAGGAAGAGCTGGGGGCAACACTGAGGAGTTGATAGACATGGCGGCTTTGACGAAAGCGGAAATGGCCGAGCGTTTGTACGAGGAATTGGGCCTGAACAAGCGTGAAGCCAAGGAAATGGTGGAAGCCTTTTTCGATGAAATCAGAGGCGCTCTCAGTCACAACGAGCAGGTGAAGCTGTCGGGTTTTGGCAATTTCGATTTGCGGGACAAAAAACAGCGTCCCGGCCGGAATCCCAAGACCGGTGAAGAAATCCCCATCAGTGCGCGTCGCGTGGTGACCTTTCGCCCCGGGCAAAAACTAAAGCAAAAAGTAGAAGCGTATGCTGGAACCCAGTCATAACAACGAGCTTCCCACCATTCCCGGGAAGCGTTACTTCACCATCGGTGAGGTGGCGGACCTGTGTGCGGTAAAGGCACACGTTCTACGCTATTGGGAGCAGGAATTCCCTCAGCTGTCGCCGGTGAAGCGCAGAGGCAATCGCCGCTACTATCAGCGTGCCGATGTCATCACCATTCGTCAGATCCGGAGCCTGCTCTACGATCAGGGCTACACCATCGGTGGTGCCAAGCAAAAGCTGAGTAGCCACGAGGTCAAAGACGATACCTCACAGTACAAGCAGCTGATTCGGCAGATGATCACCGAGCTGGAAGATGTGCTGGAAGTACTGAACGCACCGGCGAAGTAAGCGTCAGCAAAGACCGAGAACCCGAAACCGAGAGAGCGAAAGCCCTCTCGGTTTTTTTGTGTCTTGAGGTGGGGGTTGGCGGGACAACTATATTTTGGGCATAAAAAAATCAGCGACCCGAAGGTGGCTGATTTTTTCTGAATCTGGTCGGGACGGCAGGATTTGAACCTGCGACCCCCTGCACCCCATGCAGGTGCGCTACCAAGCTGCGCTACGCCCCGATTCACTGTCGCCATCCGAGAAACAAAAGAGATATCTCAGTGGCTTAGCGGGAGCGAAGTCTACACCAGGCTTTGGTAAAAATAAACAGGCTTGGCTAATTTCGCTCCCGTTTTTTAGCGCAGCTTGGTCTCCCGCAATTTCAGGATGAACGCCGGTGGCTCAAAGGTGTCCGCAGTGGCCTGGGGCCAGTATTTATCGAACACTTTCAGCCCGGTTTCGCCCTTGAAGAGTGCGCCGGGTTCCAGGAACCGGTAAAGATCCAGGTAGGAGTGCACCTCGGTCTTGGAGACCCGGCGCACGATGTGTTCAGGCCCAAGTTCCGACGGGTGGCGCAGGCCCGAAGCCTCGAGCAGGTTTTGCAGGGCATCCAGGGTGTTCTTGTGAAAGTTAAACACCCGCTGGCTCTTGAGCTCCACGTCCAGTTTGCTACTACGGCGGGGATCCTGGGTGGCAACGCCGCTCGGGCAACGGCCGGTGTGGCAATTGAGGGCCTGAATGCAGCCCAGGGAGAACATGTACCCGCGCGCCGAGTTACACCAATCGGCACCCAGGGCCAGGGTGCGGGCAATGTTAAACGCCGAGGTGATCTTGCCCGCGGCTCCGATGGCAATGTCGTCACGCAGGTTGGTGCCCACCAGGGTGTTATGCACCAGCAGCAGCGCCTCCGTCATTGGCATGCCCAAGCGGTTGATGAACTCCAGAGGCGCTGCGCCGGTACCGCCTTCGCCGCCGTCCACCACGATAAAATCCGGTTTGCGTTTGGTCTCCAGCATCGCCTTGACGATGGCAAACCACTCCCAGGGATGGCCGATGGCCAGTTTGAAGCCAACTGGCTTGCCACCAGACAGGTCGCGCAACTCGTCGATAAACTCAAGCAGCTCCACCGGTGTTGAAAAGGCCGAGTGGCTGGCCGGCGAGACGCAATCTTCGCCCACCTCAACGCCTCGGGCCTCTGCAATTTCCGGAGTTACCTTGGCGCCGGGCAGAATGCCGCCGTGCCCGGGTTTCGCCCCCTGAGATAGTTTGATCTCTATCATTTTGACCTGATCAAGACGGGCATTTTCGCGGAACATCTCCG
>JBPEXK010000046.1:0-6418 GCA_052031745.1 Marinobacter sp.
CAGACGACCCAGCGTCTTGCCGGCTGCGTCTACAACGTACCAGTCACGTTTTACTGTTTCTGGTTTCGCACTCAGAGTCTTCATTGATTCCGCCTTGAACGCTATATAAGAAACGTTAAAACCTCCCCGGCAGCGCTTGGCTCCGGAAGAGATTTGTACCTGTAATTAATGTGGCAGTGACACCGTTCGGGGCTGAGACAGTGACATCGCCTTGAAAAGCCAGGGCGCGAAGTATACTCGAACCACCCAGGAAAGCCAACCCCGAGGCCCGGTGTTTCGTTATTCCCCTACACCGGAGAAGTCCCGGCGGTACAGCCGCTGCGCGTTGGCCAACAGGGCCTGGGCCAAGTCTGGCTCAGGCATCCCCCTGAGATCCGCCAACACCTGCAAAATCCGCCCCAGGTGCGCCGGGGAATTTTGTCCTCGCTCGACACCTTTCGGCGCCATGTCCGGCGCATCGGTCTCCAGCACCAACGCCTCCAATGGAAGCCTGGCCACGGCATCCCGGGTTTTGTGCGCTCCCGGATGGGTAATCACGCCGCCAACCCCGAGCCAGCAGCCGGCATCAACCAGTTTCGCCCCCTGCTGGTAACTGCCGGAAAAGCCATGCACCAGCGCCGGACCATGCCATTGATGGCGACGCAAAGCCCCGTGGATCTCGTCATGGGTTTTCACCGAATGAATGATCAAGGGCCAGTCCAGGCGCGACGCCAGACTGACCTGGGCGTCAAACCACGGCCATTGCTCACCCAGATCGCCACGAAGCCGGTCCAGGCCGCACTCGCCGATGGCCAGGCAACGCTCCGGCCGACGTTGCAGCAGCTGTTCCAGCGCGCCCAGATCGCCATCGGAATGCTCCCCAATGTACCAGGGGTGAATACCCAGGCAATAATAGCCCTCCGGGAACTGCCACGCGGTCTCCCGAACCCGCTCCCAGTCGGCCCGCCGGACGCCGGGTATAACCAGGCCAACCAGGCCCTCAGCCCGAGCCTTGGCCAATTCCTGCTCCCGGCAGTCATCGAACCGTGGGAAGTCGAAGTGGCAGTGGGCATCGATCAGCTGCACGGAACTCTCCGTCGGCGGTTAGTGCTCCCGGGTCTTGTGGAACTGCACGTCCGGGAAGCGCTCCTGGGCCAGATTCAGGTTGACCATGGTCGGCGCGATATAGGCCAGCCGGTCACTGCCATCCAGGGCCAGGTTGTCGTTATTCTTGCGTTGGAACTCGTCCAGTTTACGCTCATCGTCGCAGGTTACCCACCGGGCGGTGGCGACGTTGATCGGCTCATAAATCGCCTCGACCTTATATTCGCTCTTCAGCCGGCTAACCACCACATCAAACTGCAGCACACCCACGGCACCCACGATGAGGTCGTTGTTGCGCAGCGGCCGGAACACCTGAACCGCGCCCTCCTCGGACAGCTGGATCAATCCCTTTTGCAGCTGCTTGGCCTTGAGCGGATCCTTCAGGCGAATGCGGCGGAACAGTTCGGGGGCAAAGTTCGGGATGCCGGTGAATTTCATGTCGTCACCGGAGGTGAAGGTGTCACCGAGCTGAATGGTGCCGTGGTTGTGCAGGCCGATGATATCGCCGGCAAAGGCCTCGGCGGCGTGGTCACGGTCGCCGGCCATGAAGGTGAGCGCGTCAGAGAAACGCACTTCCTTGCCGATGCGTACATGCCGGGCTTTCATGCCCTGCTGGTATTTCCCGGACACGATGCGCAGGAACGCCACCCGGTCACGGTGCTGGGGATCCATGTTGGCCTGGATCTTAAACACGAACCCGGAGAATCCGTCGTCCGCCGGCGCCACTTCACGCAGGTCGGTTTCCCGCGGCTGAGGTTCCGGCGCCCACTGCACCAGGCCGTCGAGCATATGATCGACACCAAAGTTGCCGAGCGCGGTGCCGAAGAACACCGGGGTCAGCTGTCCGGCCAGGAAGGCTTCCTGGTCGAACTCGTGGGAGGCGCCTTTCACCAACTCAATCTCATCCCGCAGGTCACTGGCGTAGGCACCAATGGCCTCATCCAGCTCCGGGTTATCCAGCCCGGCGATGATACGAGTATCCTGAATGGTGTGCCCTTGGCCAGACTGGTACAGAATGACCTCGTCCCGCAGCAGGTGATACACGCCCTTGAAGCTCTTGCCCATGCCGATGGGCCAGGTGATTGGCGCGCAGGCAATCTTCAGTACGTCTTCCACTTCGTCCATCAGCTCGACCGGGTCTCGGGTGTCCCGGTCCAGCTTGTTCATAAAGGTTAGTATCGGCGTATCACGCAGGCGGGTGACTTCCATCAGCTTGATGGTACGTTCCTCGACACCTTTGGCGCTGTCGATCACCATCAGGCAGGAATCCACCGCGGTCAGGGTGCGGTAGGTATCCTCGGAAAAATCCTCGTGCCCCGGCGTATCCAGCAGGTTCACCAGCTTGCCACCGTAGGGGAACTGCATGACCGAGGTGGTCACGGAGATGCCCCGCTCCTTCTCCATTTCCATCCAGTCCGACTTGGCGTGCTGGCCGGACTTTTTCCCTTTCACGGTACCGGCTTTCTGGATCGCCTGCCCGAACAACAGGACCTTTTCCGTAATCGTGGTTTTACCGGCGTCCGGGTGCGAGATGATCGCAAAAGTGCGGCGCTTGGCCACTTCCTGGGGAAGGTTCGACATAGTAGAAAGGCAACCTGAATTTGATGTTCTAAAAGAGGCGCTATTATAGGGGCTAAGGGGATTTGACGCGAACCAGCGTTACCCGAGACCCGGCGTCCGATCCGGGAATCGGTACGCCATCACCCGGGCATCCTCGCGCTCGGTTGCCCCAGGATAATAGTTTGGACGCCGGCCGATCTCCTCAAACCCCTCGGCCAGATACAAGTGCTCGGCGGCGAGATTGCTCAGGCGCACTTCCAGGATGGTTTGGACAATGCCCTCATCCGCCGCCTGCCTCAGCAGATGACGCAGCAGCTGCCGGCCGATGCCCTGCCCCTGTACTTGCGGGTTCACACACAAATTTAGCAGGTGGGCTTCGTCAAACAGGTAGGCGACCACGGCGTACCCCACCAAGGTGTCGGCACGACAGGCCGCCCAGAGGCGGTAGTTATCACGAAAACAGTCCCGGAACACCGTCTCCGGCCAGGGGAAGGAGTGCCCCAGCCGCTCAATCTCCAGCGCCTGGGGCAAGTCGGCCTCGGCCAGGGCCCGGATCGTTAGATCCGCAGCAAGGCCATGATCATCGCTTTTCGGCTTGTGCCTCATTGGCCGGCCAGGGGCTTGAGTTCCTGCCAAAGGGCACGCTTCAGGGTGGGATTGGTGGACAGTTCCGCCAAACCATGGGGAAAGCTGACTTGCGGGCTGGTGCCAGACAGGTAGTGCAGCCAGTGTGCATCCCTATCGTCACCCTCGGCCTCGAACCCCATCGGCGCGGTGATGCCCAGGCTTATCAGCCGACTATCCCCGAGCCCGGACAGGACGTGACTCAGCACCGCTTTCAGATCGGCGAGGGAGTTACCCGGGGCCTTGAGGTTATTGAACACCGGCCAGTGGATGGGCCCAACGGCTTTGGGTCCCGCCTCGCCCAGGCTTCTTAGGATATTCGCGGCAAGGGTCTCCTGCAGGCGCAGACTCGCCTCCTGGGACAGGCTGGCGATGACGGAATAGCGTTCGCCAATCCACAGCTGAAGGTCCAAAACCGGGATCTGCTCCACCGCCTCGGAGGCCGACCTGACCTCTTCCGTACTCTCGACATCCGAAACCGCATCGGCGGCTGGCGCCTTGGCCGCGGGCTTGCTCTTGCTGTTAGCTTCTTCGGCTGCCGGAGCCGGGGTATCCATCAAGGCCTGAAGATTGGCAACCCGGCCCTGGCCAGAGGGCGACGGTGCCGAACTGGCTTTTGGCCCGGGTTGGCCGGGAAGAACCTCGGCTGTAGGGCCGGCGGAGTCCGCCGGTTGTTCTTCGGTAAAGTCGAACTCCGGACTGGCGGCAGCCCCGGGCAGAGGGTCCCGGGAATACCACAGCCGGATACCCGCAGCGCCCAGATAGAACTGACGTTCCGCTTCGGTTTGAATCATGCCCAACACCCAGTCATGCCCGAAAACTGCATTTACACGTCCGCAACCTGGGGGTGCTGGCGAATCCCGCCACGGCTGATCAGGTTCAAGGCCTCAATGTAAGCCTTGGCCGAGGCGATAATAATGTCAGTGTCGGCGCCAACACCGTTCACGATGCGGCCCCCGCGCTCCAGACGCACCGTGACCTCGCCCTGGGCATCGGTGCCGCTGGTGATGTTGTTCACCGAGTACAGCTGCAGATTACAGCCGGAATCCACCAGGGACTCGATGGCCTTGAAGGTGGCATCCACCGGGCCACTGCCCTCGGCCTCGACTTTGTGTTCCTTGCCATCCAGGGTGAGCGTCATGCTGGCCCGGGGCACTACCCCGGTTTCGGAGCAGACCTGCATGCACACCAGACCATAACGGCCGTCTTCCTCTTTCTGTCGGGTATCGCTGGCGATGGCCTGGAGGTCCTCGTCGAAGATCTCATGCTTCAGGTCGGCCAGGGCCTTGAAGCGGGTAAAGGCTTCGTTCAGTTCGGTCTCGGTCTCGAACTGGATACCCAGCTCCAGCAGGCGGGTGCGGAAGGCATTGCGGCCCGAGTGCTTACCCAGGACCAGGGAGTTGGTGTGCCAGCCAACGTCTTCCGCGCGCATGATTTCGTAAGTCTCACGGTGCTTGAGCACGCCGTCCTGGTGGATACCGGATTCATGGGCAAAGGCGTTGGCACCGACGATGGCCTTATTGGGCTGCACCGGGAAACCGGTGATGGTGGACACCAGTCGGGAGGCCGGCACGATGTGTCGGGTATCGATCTGAGTATCGATGTTGAAGAGATCCTGACGGGTGCGTACCGCCATGACGATCTCCTCCAGAGAGGCGTTGCCGGCGCGTTCACCAAGACCGTTGATGGTGCACTCAACCTGACGTGCACCCTGGGTCACCGCGGCCAGGGAGTTGGCGACGGCCAGCCCCAGGTCGTTGTGGCAATGCACTGAGAAGATCGCCTTGTCGGCATTGGGAATACGGTTCAGCAGTTGGCGAATGGTGTCACCAAACTGCTCGGGGATGGCGTAGCCGACGGTGTCCGGAATGTTGATGGTGCGGGCACCGGCATCAATGGCAGCCTCAATGATCCGGCACAGGAAATCCAGCTCGGAGCGACCGGCATCTTCGCAGGAGAATTCCACGTCGTCGACGTGGCTGCGGGCGCGCTTGACCGCCCGTACCGCCTGCTCAACCACCTCGTCTGGCTGCATCTGCAGCTTGTGCTTCATGTGAATGGGCGAGGTGGCAATGAAGGTATGGATACGCCCCCGCTCCGCCGGCTGGATGGCCTCGGCGGCCCGATCAATATCCTTATCCAGGGCCCGTGCCAGACTGCACACGGTGGATTCCTTGATGGTCTCGGCGATGGCCTTCACCGCCTCAAAGTCGCCCTGGCTGGCGATGGCGAAACCGGCCTCGATAACGTCGACACGGAGCTTTTCCAGCGCCTTGGCAATCCGAAGCTTTTCCGTCTTGTTCATGGTGGCGCCGGGGCTTTGCTCGCCGTCGCGCAGCGTGGTGTCGAAGATAACCAGGTGGTCTTGGGCGGGCATTCGGAGGCTCCATCAATCAGGGTGGTTCAGTATACCGGAGTATACCATCGCCACCGCTTTTCGTTCAGGCAATAAAAAACCCCAACCGCTGGGCGATTGGGGTTTTGGTATTAGGAGTCTGACGATGACCTACTCTCACATGGGCAAGTGCCACACTACCATCGGCGCAGGCCTGTTTCACTTCTGAGTTCGGGATGGGATCAGGTGGTTCCAAGCCGCTATGGTCGTCAGACAAAACGGTTGATCACTGGGGGACGAGATGGAAGTTGTGATGTTGATTTCGCGTTATCCGCAATTGTCTTGGGTGTTATATAGTCAAGCCGCACGAGCAATTAGTATCGGTTAGCTCAACGCCTCGCAGCGCTTACACACCCGACCTATCAACGTCCTGGTCTTGAACGGCTCTTTAGGGACCTCGAAGGTCCAGGGAGATCTCATCTTGGAAGGGGCTTCCCGCTTAGATGCTTTCAGCGGTTATCCTATCCGAACATAGCTACCGGGCAATGCTTCTGGCGAAACAACCCGAACACCAGAGGTTCGTCCACTCCGGTCCTCTCGTACTAGGAGCAGCTTTCCTCAAATCTCCAACGTCCACGGCAGATAGGGACCGAACTGTCTCACGACGTTCTAAACCCAGCTCGCGTACCACTTTAAATGGCGAACAGCCATACCCTTGGGACCTGCTACAGCCCCAGGATGTGATGAGCCGACATCGAGGTGCCAAACTCCTCCGTCGATGTGGACTCTTGGGAGGAATCAGCCTGTTATCCCCGG
>JBPEXK010000047.1:0-9987 GCA_052031745.1 Marinobacter sp.
GGAAGGCGGATATGTCTGTAGCACAAAATTACGGTACTGGTCGCCGCAAGACATCCACGGCTCGGGTTTTCATCAAGCCGGGAAGCGGTAACATCTCCATCAACGGTCGCTCCATCGAAGAATTCTTCGGTCGTGAGACCCTGCGCATGATCGTTCGTCAGCCGCTGGTTGTTGCTGAATCTACCGATCGTTTCGATATCAACATCACCGTCAAGGGTGGTGGTATCAGTGGCCAGGCCGGCGCTATTCGCCACGGCCTGACTCGTGCCCTGATGGATTACGACGAGACTCTGCGCCCGGCCCTGCGTCGTGCGGGTTACGTGACCCGTGACGCCCGCGCCGTCGAGCGTAAGAAAGTTGGTCTGCGGAAGGCGCGTAAGCGTCCGCAATTCTCCAAGCGTTAAAATCGCTGGAGTTGCAGTCCGAAAAAACCCGGCCATTGGCCGGGTTTTTTTATGTCCGGGAATGGCCCTTGGGGGCCGTGTCCAGCAAGGCGAGAGCCGCCTATGGCGGCTTTCTGACTTGTAAGCCCTTGGTAATTTCATTACCATTTGGTCGCTTATAATTCTGGGTCGTGAAGTCCTTTAAGATGCACATTGCCAGCTGTTTCGCGGGCTGTGACATCGCCTGATGGGAGAAAACCATAATGAGTAATGGCGACGTGAGCCAAGGCCGGCGCCGGTTTCTGATCGGCGCAACTGCAGCGGTCGGTGGTGTTGGCGCTATTGGTGCGGCGGTTCCTTTCCTGGGTTCCTGGAACCCCAGTGCCAAAGCAGAAGCTGCTGGCGCCCCCGTTACCGTCAATGTCAACAAACTGGAGCCGGGCCAGCAGATTACTGTTGAGTGGCGCGGTAAGCCAGTGTGGGTAATCCGCCGCGACGAGGCAATGCTTGAAAACATCAAGAAGCTGAATGATGTGGTCAAGGACCCTGAGTCCGAAGCCCCTCAGCAGCCTCCGTACATTGAAGGTCCCTACCGTGCACTGCGGCCAGAGATCGCGGTAATCGTTGGCCTTTGTACCCACCTCGGGTGCGTGCCTTCCTATCGTCCGGAAGTAGCCCCGGCTGACCTGGGCGAAAATTGGCTTGGCGGTCTGTTCTGTCCTTGCCACGGTTCCAAGTACGATCTTGCGGGCCGGGTATACGATGCGCAGCCGGCGCCCTTGAACCTTGAGGTCCCGCCCTATCGTTTTGACGACGATGCGACCCTCACGATTGGACTTGATCCGGAGGCAGCGTAATGAATAAGTTGCTGAACTGGGTAGACGAGCGTCTGCCCGTTGTCGACGCGTGGAACAAGCACGTTGGCAAGTACTACGCGCCGAAAAACTTCAACGTATGGTACTTCTTCGGCTCGTTGGCGATGCTGGTGCTGGTTAACCAGTTGATCACCGGTATCTGGCTGACCATGAGTTACAACCCCTCCGCCGAGGGTGCCTTTGCCTCCGTTGAGTACATCATGCGTGATGTGGAATGGGGTTGGCTGTTGCGCTACCTGCACTCCACGGGCGCCTCTGCGTTCTTCATCGTGGTTTACCTGCACATGTTCCGTGGCCTGATGTACGGGTCGTACCAGAAGCCGCGCGAGCTGATCTGGATCTTCGGCATGCTCATCTACTTGATGCTGATGGCCGAAGCGTTCATGGGCTACCTGCTGCCGTGGGGCCAGATGTCTTACTGGGGTGCCCAGGTTATCGTTAACCTGTTTGGTGCGATTCCGGTCATCGGTGAAGATCTCGCCTTGTGGATTCGTGGTGATTACCTGGTATCCGGCATCACCCTGAACCGGTTCTTCGCCCTGCACGTGGTTGCCTTGCCGATCGTACTGCTTGGCCTGGTGGTGCTGCACATCCTGGCGCTGCATGAAGTCGGTTCCAACAACCCTGACGGTATCGACATCAAGAAGAACAAAGACGAGAACGGCATCCCGAAAGACGGCATTCCGTTCCACCCGTACTACACCGTGCACGACCTGCTGGGCGTGGCCGTGTTCTTCTTTATTTTCTTCGTGGTCGTCTTCTTCTTCCCAGAAGGCGGTGGCTTGTTCATCGAGAAGCCCAACTTCGAACCGGCCAACGCGCTCAAGACGCCTGAGCACATTGCACCGGTCTGGTACTTCACACCGTTCTACGCGATGTTGCGTGCGGTTACGGTTGATCTGTTTGGTCTGCCGGCGAAGTTCTGGGGTGTTGTGGTCATGGGTGGCGCTATCGCGATCCTGTTCGTGCTGCCATGGCTCGACCGCAGCCCGGTTCGTTCCATGCGCTATAAGGGCTGGTTGAGCCGCATTGCTCTGGCCATCCTGGTAGTCAGCTTTGTCGTGCTGGGTTACCTGGGTCTGGTTCCGGCCACCGAGGGCCGCACCACCGTCGCCCAGATCCTGACCGTGCTGTACTTCCTGTACTTCATTCTCATGCCGTTCTATACGCGTATGGAAAAAACCAAGCCAGTACCAGAGAGGGTGACGGGATAATGAGAAAGCTGATTTTTGGTCTTTTCATCGCAATCCTGCCGGCCCTCGGGCTGGCAGCCGGAGGCGCCGGTGTGCCGCTCGATCCGATCGAGACGGATCACACCGACAAGGCCTCATTGCAGCGCGGCGTGGCCCTGTTCACCAACTATTGCATGGGCTGTCACTCCATGGAGTATGCCCGCTACAAGCGCGTAGCGGACGACCTGGAGATTCCCGCTGAGCTGTACGAGGAGAACCTCATTTTCACCGGCGCCAAGATCGGTGAGTTGATGAAGAACTCCATGAACAAAGACATGGCCGCCGACTGGTTTGGTGCCGCGCCACCGGATCTGACCCTGGAAACCCGCCTGCGCGGCGAGTCCTGGGTTTACTCCTACCTGCGTGGCTTCTATAAGGACGACAGTCGTCCCCTGGGTGTGAACAACGTGGTTTACGCCAACGTGGGTATGCCGCACGTCCTGGTAGAAATGCAGGGTCTGTGTGCGGTCGAGCCGAAGATCGGTGTTGAGGCCAGCGTTGAGCCGCTGAGCGGAAACATCAACAACGCCGATATCTGCCCGGAATACGCCTTCGAAGGCAGCATGTCTGCGGCAGAGTTTGATCAGGCCATGTACGACCTGACTAACTTCATGTCCTACATGGGCGACCCGATTCGGGTTGAGCGCGAGCGTCTCGGGATCTTCGTCCTGATTTTCGTCGCGATCTTCTTCGTCTTCGCCTATTTGCTCAATCGTGAGTACTGGAAGGACGTGCACTAAGAAATAGGGTATAATCCCGTTTCCTGAATTCCAGCGGGCACTAACCGGCCCGCTGGATTTTGCGTTTTTTCAGGATCATTTCGGTTTGTTTACTCGTGAGGTAGTTCTATGGGCGTTGTGACCAAGCGGTCATCAATGACGTTTTTCTCAGATCCGGTCAGTCACTACAGCCACAGGGTTCGTATTGTGCTGGCAGAGAAGGGTGTAACTGTCGACATTGTGGACGTGGATCCCGATAACCCGCCGGCTGAGCTGGCCGACATGAACCCGTACAACGCCCTGCCTACGCTGGTCGATCGTGATCTGGTGCTGTACGAGCCCAACATCATGATGGAGTATCTCGACGAGCGGTTCCCGCATCCGCCGTTGTTGCCGGTGTACCCGGTAGCGCGCGCCAACAGTCGTCTGATGATTCACCGCATCCAGCGCGACTGGTGCGGACTGGTGGACCAGATCGTGGCGCAGCCTAATGCCAAGGCCTCTGACGCAGCACGCAAGGAGCTGCGCGAAAGCTTGCTGGCGACTGCGCCGTTGTTCGGCGAAATGCCGTTCTTCCTGTCTGAAGAATTCACCATCGTCGATTGCTGCATCGCACCGATCCTCTGGCGCCTGCCGGCGTTGGGCGTCGACCTGGACGACAAGCAGGCTCGGCCGTTGCACAAGTACATGGAAAGCATCTTCAGCCGTGAAGGGTTCAAGGCGAGCCTCTCTGACCTCGAAGAAGACATGCGCGGCTGACGCCATGTCTTGCGCGATTCCGATCCAGGAGATTGGCAGTGCCTGATAGCAACATCACCATGACATCGAGCCGTCCCTACCTTGTTCGAGCCTTCAACGAGTGGATACTGGACAACGACTGCACCCCGTACATCGTCGTGGATGCCGGAGTCCAGGGTGTCCAGGTGCCGACCGAGCACGTGGCTAATGGCCAGATCGTGCTGAACATCAGCCCGGGCGCGGTCCGCGGATTGGTGGTCGGTAACGGTGCGCTGGAGTTCAGTGCCCGTTTCGGCGGTGTGCCCATGCAGGTGTTCATTCCCCTGCAGGCGGTGATGGCCATCTACGCCAAGGAGAATGGTGAAGGCATGGTGTTTGGCAGTGAGCCAGGCTCTCCGGACCCCGAGGGCAGTCCCGACAAGGGCGATTCCGGTCCTGGTGGTGACGACCGGCCGTCCGGGCGGCCGACCCTGAAGGTCGTCAAGTAACGGCCAATCGATAAAAAGCCAGCAGTCGCTGGCTTTTTTTTATCCCCCGAAAAGTTTGCTGTCGATCAACCCGCATAGGGCATTCATGATCACCAGGAGCAGGGGCGTGGCCTCGGTGGACGGCAGATTGTTCAGAGCAATTTCATGGTCTTCCGGGTGCAGCAGCGAGGTGATGTCGGACTTTTCCCGGGCACTGAGCACGACCACGTTCATGTCCCGGTCGTGCGCGGCCTGGATGGCCTGGATCAAATTGGCCTTGTGGCCATCGTCGACAATCACGAAAAGCAGGTCCCCGGGCTTACCAATGGCGCGTACCTGACGGGAGAAGGTGTCGTTAAAGCGGTTGTCTCGGCAGATGGCGGAATAGGTGGTGGCATCGGCGCCAAGGTTGATGGCCGGTAGCGCCGGCCGATCCTGATCAAACCGGTTCAGCAGCGCGGTGCAAAAATACTGGGCCAGTACATTGGCATTGCCGTTGGCGCAGGTGATGATCTTGCCGTCTTGCAGCAGGGCATTTACGAAGGCGTCGGTTACTTCCTCGATGGCGGGGCCAACCGTGCTTGCGGCCTGCGCGGTGTGCTCCATGTGGCTTGCGAACCATTGGTTGATCTGCTGGTCAGTATCCGTCATTACTTCTGATTACCCTGCTTGTATTGCGTTCTTGATCCATTGGACCCGGTATCTCTTGAGGGTTCCCGGGCTTATGGCGATGACATCGATGCGGCTCAGGCTGTCCCAGAGGCCGTGCCGATGCAGATAAAAACTGGCGGCTTTGAGTACCCGGCGTTGCTTCTCGGCGGTGATTGAGCTTGCCGGATCGGTCAGGCTGCCGCTGCCCCGGTAGCGGACTTCAAAAAATACCAGGGTGTCGCCGTCAGTGCCGATGAGATCGATCTCGCCCCCGCGGCTGTGCACGTTACGGTCGATGATCTGGACGCCACGACTGGCCAGATAGCGCGCTGCCACGCCCTCGTAGTGGCTCCCTATTGCTTTACTGCCGTCCATGGCAAGGTGTCCGGGGTGGGGCGTCTTACTGGCTAAGCGCTGAGGCTTCGCCCATGCTGTTTTCGTCAGTCGGCACTTCGTCCGCGGGCTCGGGCTGTAACTCTGGCAGGAGTTCCGGGCGGCCGTTCTGGAACTTGGCCCAAAGCTGCTGCCGGTGGATGCTGCCATCGGCGGCCATGGTGAGCACGCCGGTTTGGCCCTGGATTTCGGCGGACTCCACCTGCTTCAGCAAAGGCAGGCGCTTGCTCAGCTGCCAGGCATCGGCGCCCATGGCGAACAGGCGGCCCAGTTGGCCCTGCGTGCCGCTCAGGTGCTTGCTGGCCTCGGTCTTGAGTGGATTATCCTCGGACAGGATCCAGGGGGTGTCGGTGAAGATCACCTGGTCCAGATCCCGATCCCGGGCCGGGTCCGGAGTGCCCTCGTAGACGATCGAGGGGCTGTAGACCGGCAGGTCGCCACCGAAATAGTAGGCGAACAATGGTTTGAACTGCCGCGCTATGGTGGGCTCGGCGACCATGATGATCGCCTCGGCGTCCTGACGACGGCGCGGTTCGAATTCCACGTCCAGGCCGATGGTGCGCTCCACCTGGATGGCGCGGTCCCGGGAGACGCTGATGCCCAGCAGGTCGGCGGTAACTGCCCGCAGGTTGTCCTCGCGGAAGAAGCGTTCGATATCCAGGGCCTGGGTGCCGTTGTCGGCCATGCGCTGGTTCAGGGCGGCTTCAACCCGGTCCCCCCATTCGCCCTGCGGAATCAGGACCAGGGCGTGCTGGATGTCCTGGGCGTCAAGGCGGTCGGCGATCTGGCGCGCCTCATCTTCGGCGGACAGGCCGAATTGGTACAGCCCTTCCGGCGCCTTTTTGCCTGCCGGCAGGTAGTTCAGGCCAAGTGCTGGCAGCGGCAGGGTGTTCATGGCCGTCAGAGCTGCCAGTGCTTCCTTTTCCAGTGGCCCGACGATCAGATCCACGTCCTCACCGGCAAGCTTGGTGTATAGCTCATCGAAGGCGGCGTTGGAGGTGTCGATCACCCGAATTTCGGTGCTCTCCCGGTCGACTGAGGCATCCTGGTAATAGGCGGCAATGAAGCCGTCCCGAATGGCTTTGCCGGCGGCGGCCAGGGGGCCCTTCAGGGGCAGGGTGAGGGCGATTTTCTCCGGCCGGCTTTCCGCCAGGCTGGCGATCAGCTGCAACTCCGAGGGCAGCACCTGGGCCGCCGGATGGCCTGGCCAGTCGTTTTGCCAGCCGCGGATGGTGCGACCCTGTTGGTCAAGCTCGAGACCTGGCGCCCGCACGGCCATGGCCAGCTCCATCCAGCCTTGGGCTTCGTAGCCGATGGCACGTTCGTTAGCGGCCTCCAGGTTGCGGTCGGAGACAGTCTTCAGCAACTGCCAGATCCGGTCGTGCAGTTGCTGCGGGTTGGCCTGGCTGTCAGTTTGGGTCAGCAGGATCAGCGTCATGGCGGCGGGCAGGGCGTCACCGGCCAAAGCGAACGTGTCGGCCTGCAGGCGGGCGGCACGGTTAATCAGGTCGGGGCTGTACTGGGTAAAACTGTCGGGCGAGAGCTCGGTGACAATCGCGCGGGCCCAGTTGCTGTCCTCAAGGGCGGTTGCGCTGGCCATGCTCAGCAACACTTTCTGGCTGTTCAGGTCCGACGCTGGTTGCGCCAGCTGGTTGCTTTGCAGTAGCGTTCGCGCGGCTGCATGATCCCCCTGATCCTGGAAACGGCTGGCGATGCGCAACAGATAGCGTTGTGCGGTGTCCCGGTTGTCTTCCTGGCTGGCGAGCTCAAGGGCCTGTTCCGGATTCTGGGCAACGTGAGACTGAAGATTCACGCTGGCACAGCCGGTGGACATCAGTGCCACGGCAAAGACGGTGGCGAGGGCTCGATGGTGGACGGGGTTTTTGATCATGGCAAGCTCGAATACTCCGGATGATTGGGCTTGTGGCGCCGATCTGACGGTGGCAAGTTTAACAGCTCCGGGGTTAATTCACATGACGTAAGTGTCATCGTGGGGCGTCAGTCCTGGTGGAATTAAAAGTGAGGCGGAAAATTTGAAAGCGGAGCAGAAGTCGTTGGCGGACGACGGCGGCAACAGCGGAACGGCAGCGGGAACCCTGTATATAGTGGCGACTCCGATCGGCAACCTGGACGACCTGTCGCCCCGGGCCGTTGCGGTGCTCGCTGCCGCCGACGTGGTCGCGGCCGAAGACACCCGCCACAGCGGTCGGTTGCTGCAACACCTCGGGCTGAGCAAGCGCATGCTGGCGTTGCACGACCACAATGAGCGGGATCGGGCAGGCGGGCTTCTAGGCGAGCTGGGGAAAGGTCGGAATGTCGCGTTGATTTCCGACGCGGGCACGCCGTTGATTTCAGACCCGGGGTATGTGCTGGTTCGGGAGGCTCGGGCTCGTGGTTTGCAGGTCACGCCGGTGCCCGGGCCCTGCGCCCTGGTCACGGCCCTCAGTGCGGCCGGGCTGCCCACCGATCGGTTCCTGTTCGTGGGGTTCCTGCCCGCGAAGCGCACGGGGCGCCGGACAGCGTTAGAGCAACTGAGCCGGGAAACCGCCACCCTGGTGTTTTATGAATCCCCCCATCGAATCCTGGATGCAGTGGCGGATATCGCCGCAGTGCTGGGCGAGTCGCGGGAGCTGGTCCTCGGGCGCGAACTGACCAAAACCTTCGAGACCTTTTACTCCGGCACCGTGGCCGAGGTGCTGGCGACACTGGAGGCTGACCCCCACGGTACTAAGGGGGAGTTTGTGGTGATGATTCGAGGGGCGGAGCCTGCCGCGGATGGTGAGAGTGCAGAGACGCTGGATGTGGACCGCCTGATCAAGCTGCTGTTGCCGGAGCTGCCGGTCAAGAAGGTGGCCAAGCTGGTCGCAGAGCTCAGTGGCCGGCCCAAGAACGAGCTCTACCAGCGGGCCCTGGAGCTGAAGTAGGCGGTTGTACGTGGTCACTTTTCCTTGCAAGGCCTGTGGGGCAGGAGTATGGTCTCGACCGAGCTCGCCAGACAGTCGCCGCCGGCATTCGCCGGGGGAGGAAAGTCCGGGCTCCGCAGGGCAAGGTGCCAGGTAACTCCTGGGCGGCGTGAGCCGACGGAAAGTGCAACAGAAAGTAGACCGCCTAAGCGCCTTCGGGCGCCGGTAAGGGTGAAACGGTGCGGTAAGAGCGCACCGCGTGACTGGCAACAGTTCACGGCGATGGTAAACCCCACCTGGAGCAAGACCAAATAGGAATCCAATGGCGTGGCCCGCGCTGGATTCGGGTAGGTTGCTTGAGGCCTGTGGTGACGCAGGCCCTAGATGAATGACTGTCCACGACAGAACCCGGCTTATCGGCGAGCTCACTCTTCCTCTTTTATGTCATGCCTTTTCGATATCCCCTCTAACTATAGCTAAAGATTCTTAAACCTAACTTGCTTTCTCCAGACTTTTTTGCAGGTGATTGATTTTCCTTCTTTTCTTTATCGTAATCTCGCCGAGCTCTCAAATCTCCTGCCGTAACTTACTGTCCTGAAAGGAACTTTTGCCAGTGTGACGCCGCTTATGGCGCTTGCATTGTGTTTTGCGTGTTTCTATAGTGTGCAGAAGTGGGAAAAAGTGGTTTGTAGTGGTTTTTTGTGGTTTTGAGAGCCCCCAGAGACGGCAAAAATGAGCAATTTTCTCGGCAGTCATGCCATCAATATGGATGCGAAGGGTCGCCTGGCGATCCCCGCCAAGTTGCGTGAGGAACTCGCGCAACTCTGTGGCGGTCGCATTGTATTGACGGCCAATGCCGACGAAGAGCGTTGCTTGCTGGTCTATCCAGAGCCGGAATGGGAAGAGCTGCGTCCCAAGATTGAAGCACTGCCCAACATGAACAAGGCCGCGCGCCGGTTGCAACGATTGCTGCTTGGTAATGCTGCGCCCATGGAGCTGGACTCCGCGGGACGTATCCTGATTCCACCGACACTACGAAGTTACGCTCATCTAGAGAAAAAGCTGATGTTGATTGGTCAGGGAAAAAAGTTGGAACTGTGGAGCGAAGAGCGCTGGCTGGCGTGGCTGGACGAATCCTCCGACGACGATGACATGCCCCCGGAGATGGAGGCGCTTTCCTTATGACCTCCAGTCGTAGACAGAAGCCCGAGGCCGGATACTCCCACCGCTCGGTGCTTCTGGACTCGGCGGTCGACTTCCTGGTCAATGATCCCGAGGGCGCGTACGTCGATGCCACTTTTGGTCGTGGTGGCCACAGCCGCCTGATTCTTGGTCGTCTGGCCGAGCACGGTCATTTGCTGGGCATCGATAAAGACCCGGAAGCAATCCGGGTGGCGGAACAGCTCGCGAGCGAAGATGCCCGCTTTTCCAAGTTTCACGGTTCTTTCGCCGATCTGGGGCTGGCTCTTGAACACCAGCAGTGGCCAACAGTGAACGGCGTGCTGATGGATCTGGGGGTGTCTTCGCCACAGCTGGACGACGCCGCCCGGGGCTTCAGTTTTATGCGTGACGGCCCGCTGGACATGCGGATGAATCCGCAGCAGTCGCCGAGCGCCGCCGAGTGGC
>JBPEXK010000048.1:0-7156 GCA_052031745.1 Marinobacter sp.
GGCAGGTTGTGGCCGCGCAGGAAGATATAGGCCGACACCATCAGCGCCAGGGGCAGCATGGGCCGGGCAATCAGGCGCAGCATCAGCGGATGGGCGTCCCGGGTCCAGCCATGGCCCTGGCCGTCGCCCGGTGGCGGGGTCAGGGCGGTGTTCTTGAGCATGGCGTAGATGCCGAGGGCGGCAATGGCCAGCACGGTAATCTCGCCCAGGGTATCGAAGCCCCGGAAATCCACCAGGATGACGTTCACCACGTTGGTGCCGCCACCGCCGGGCTTGCTGTTGGCCAGGAAGAACTCGGAAATGGAGCTGAACGGCTGGGTCAGCATGGCCAGGGTGACCAGGGTCATGCCAATACCGGCCGTGAGCGCGATGATGGTATCGCGCACCCGCTTCGGGGTTTTGGTCTCCAGGGGCGTCCAGGACGGCATGTAATACAGAGCCAGCATCAGCAGCACGATGGTGACCACCTCAACCGAGAGCTGGGTCATGGCCAGGTCTGGTGCCGAGAAACGGGCGAAGGCCAGCGCCACGATCAAGCCAACCACGCTCAGCAGCACGAGGGCGGTGAAGCGGTCGCGGTGGAACCGGGCGGTGAGCAGGGCACCGAGGATCAACACGCCGGCGGCGATGGCGGTGGCCGGGTCGACCGGGCTCAGGCCGCGTTCGCCGATGAAGATGCCCAGGTCAGCCAGGGGCGCGGCGGCCACTGCAATTACGCTGAGCACCAGCAGCAGGCCATAGCGCTGCAGCGAGCCGTTTTCGATCCGGCGGGTGAGACGGTGGGCGAAGCCTTCGACCTTGAGAACTGCGGCCTCGAACACCGCCTTTTCGTCAATTTCCTTGAACTTGGCGTGGAAATCGAAGAAGCGCTGGCGCTGGCTGTACATCAACAGACCACCAAAAAACGCTACGAAGCTCATTACCAGCGGCAGGTTGAAACCGTGATAAACCGACAGCGTGTAGTCGGGCACATCGCCACCCAGTGTCGCCGACGCTGCGATTTGAAGCAGTGGGCCGACCGAAATAGCCGGGAATACGCCAACCATGATGCAGGCAAACACCAGGATCTCGACCGGAATCTTCATGTACCGGGGCGGCTCATGGGGCGGATACACCGGCAGGTCTACTGGCTTGCCGTTGAAAAACACGTCGTGGATAAAGCGGGCCGAGTAGGCAACCGCAAAGATCCCGGCCAGGGTCGCCACCAGCGGCGGCAACCAGGCCCAGATGCCGGGCAGGTTCAGCTCCAGGGATTCAGCAAAGAACATTTCCTTACTGAGGAAGCCGTTCAGCAGTGGCACACCCGCCATGGACGAGGCGGCCACCATCGCCAGGGTGGCGGTGTGGGGCATGTAACGCCACAGGCCGTTGATTCGGCGCATGTCACGGGTGCCGGTCTCATGATCGATGATACCCGCGGCCATGAACAGCGAGGCCTTGAAGATGGCGTGGTTGATGACGTGGAATACCGCGGCCACGGCCGCAAGCTGAGTGCCCATACCGAACAGCAGTGTGATCAGGCCCAGATGGCTGACGGTGGAGTAGGCCAGCAGGCCCTTGAGGTCGTGCTTGAACATGGCGACGTAGGCGCCCAGTAGCAGGGTCGCCATGCCGGTAAAGCTGACCATGTAGAACCACTGCTCGGTGCCGGCCAGGGCCGGGTACAGGCGCGCCATCAGGAAGATACCGGCTTTCACCATGGTGGCCGAGTGCAGGTACGCGGACACCGGGGTCGGCGCCTGCATGGCGTGGGGCAGCCAGAAGTGGAACGGGAACTGGGCCGATTTGGTGAACGCCCCCAGCAGGATCAGGGTCAGGGCCACCGGGTACATGGCGTGGGCCTTGATCTGGGCTCCCGCAGCCAGGACGTCGTCCAGCTCGAAGCTGCCGACGATGTTGCCGATGATCAGGATGCCGGCCAGCAGCGCCAGGCCGCCACCACCGGTGATGGCCAGTGCCATCCGGGCACCGCGCCGGGCGTCTTGCTTATGAGTCCAGTAACTGATCAGCAGGAACGAGGTCAGGCTGGTCAGTTCCCAGAAAATCATCATCAGCAGCAGGTTGCTGGACAGCACAATGCCGAGCATCGAGCCTTTGAAGCACAGCAGCAAGGCGTAGAACTTGCCGGCGTTCTCCTTGGCCTTCAGATAGTAGCGGGCATAAAGAATGATCAACAGCCCGATCACCAGGATCAGCAGGGCAAACAGCATGGACAGGCCGTCCAGCCGGAAGCTGAAGGAGATACCCAGCGCCGGCAGCCATTCGACGCTGTGCAGCACCGTGCCGCCGTCAGCGAGGGTTTCCCAGTGCGGGTACAGGGCGGCCAGGGCAATCAACGCCGGCACCGACGATGCGATGGCAATCGCCGTGCGGCCGCCCTGGGCGAACAGGGGTGCGGCTATGGCGCCCAGGAATGGCAGTAAAACAACCAGCGGTAGCGACATCGCAACCTCGTTAGGATTTGTTCTGTCCGTGAATGGAGACGGGTGTTTGCGTGAGTCTAGACTTCGGCCTGCTCCCGTGCACGGCCATTAGCCGAGCGCAAGGTGAGAGCGCAGCAGAGGAAATCAGGCAGTCGCGGGCGGGTCAGGGAAGTATGGTAAACGGCCCCGGTGCCGCGCGATGTCGGCGGTAACGGGTGGGCGCTGGGCGTGTGTGCAGCCGAAGGACCTTGCGGTCATGGTTGCTCCGTCAGTCAAACTTGAAAGCTGATGATACGTGGACGGTCCCGCAGGTCAAGTCACTGGGGCCTTGAACCCGTGTATACTCAGGGCAAAATTTCTGAGGCGAGACCATGAAATCCCAATACCCTAATCTACTGAAACCGCTGGACCTTGGATTCACCGAGCTGAAAAACCGGGTGCTGATGGGGTCGATGCACACCGGTCTGGAAGACCGGTTCTGGAATATCCACAAGTTTGCCCGCTATTTTGCCGAGCGGGCCGAGGGCGGGGTAGGGCTCATGGTTACCGGCGGTTACTCCCCCAACCTGGCCGGACAGCTGGCGCCCCTGGCGTCGACCATGAACAACCGGGCCACCGCACTGTTGCACCGGCACGTGACTGGGGCGGTGCACGAGGCCGGCGGTAAGATCTGCCTGCAATTGCTGCACGCCGGCCGCTATGGATACCACCCGCTGACGGTGTCCGCCTCCGCCACCAAGGCGCCGATCAGCCCGTTCAAGGCCCGGGCCCTGTCGAGTAAGGGCGTAGAGCGGCAGATCGATGATTTTGTCAGCGCCGCCAAACTGGCCCGATTTGCCGGTTACGACGGTGTGGAGGTCATGGGCTCGGAAGGCTACTTCATCAACCAGTTCCTGTGCGAACGCACCAACAAGCGCACCGACAAGTGGGGCGGCCCCTACGAGAACCGCATGCGCCTGCCAGTAGAAATTGTGCGCCGCATCCGCGAGGCAGTTGGGCCAGATTTCATCATCATCTACCGGCTGTCGATGCTGGACCTGGTCGACGGCGGCCAGACCTGGGACCAGATCGTCACCCTGGGCAAGGCCATCGAACAGGCCGGCGCCACCATCATCAACACCGGCATTGGCTGGCACGAAGCCCGGGTGCCCACCATCGTGACCTCTGTGCCCCGGGGCGGTTTTGCCGATGTCACCGCCAAGTTCTACGGCGAGGTGGACATTCCCGTGTGCACCACCAACCGGATCAACACGCCGGAGAAAGGCGAAGAGATCCTGGCCGCCGGCAAGGCCGATATGGTGTCCATGGCGCGTCCCCTGCTGGCGGACAGCGAATTCGTGCGCAAGGCGGAACAGAACCGCGCCGACGAGATCAACACCTGCATCGCCTGCAACCAGGCCTGCCTGGACCACGCCTTCCAGGCCAAGCGGGCGTCCTGCCTGGTTAACCCCAGGGCCTGCCACGAGACCGAACTGGTGCTGACGGTGGCGCCGGTTGTGCGCCGGGTTGCGGTGGTGGGTGCCGGCCCGGCCGGGTTGGCGGCGGCCACTACGGCGGCCAAACGTGGCCACAAGGTGACCCTGTTTGAGGCGGATGGCCAGATTGGTGGTCAGTTCAATTACGCCAAACGTATTCCGGGTAAGGAAGAGTTCTACGAAACCCTGCGCTACTTCAAGCGGCAGATCGAACTGCTGGGCGTGGACCTGCAGTTGAACACCCGGGTCGACAGCGAGCAATTAGCAGCCGAGGGGTTTGACGACGTCATCATTGCTACTGGAGTGAAGCCCCGGACTCCGAGCATCGAGGGCATCGACCACCCCAAGGTCCTGGGTTACCTGGACGTGCTGCGACACGACAAGCCGGTGGGCAAGACCGTGGCGGTCATTGGTGCCGGCGGTATCGGCTTCGATGTGAGCGAGTTTCTGACCCACGATTTTGGCCATCACCCGGAAGGGGAGCAGGTCAGCGTCAAGGCCTGGCAGGCCGAGTGGGGCGTAAATCCGGACTTTGAAGGGCCGGGCGGGCTGGCCGAGCGGCAGCCGACACCGTCACCCCGGAAGATTTACCTGATGCAGCGGAAAACCGGCAAGGTGGGCGCCGGGCTGGGTAAAACCTCCGGCTGGGTGCACCGCAACAGCCTCAAGCACCGGGATGTGGAAATGCTGCGGGGATGTCGATACGACCGTATAGATGACGAGGGCCTGCACATCAGCCTGACGGACAAAGACGGCAAGGTGACGGGTAACCGGGTTCTGGACGTGGACCACGTGGTGATTTGCGCCGGTCAGGAACCGTTCCGGGAACTTTTTGACCAGTTGTCGGCCTCTGGTGTCAAGGCGCATCTGATCGGCGGTGCTGACGTTGCCGAAGAACTGGACGCAAAACGGGCCATCAGGCAGGGAACGGAAGTTGCTGCTTCGCTATGACTTTATTGATCGCATTCGCTTTTCTATCCATCGGGTTTTCTTTCCTGTGTTCGATTCTTGAAGCGGCGTTGCTGTCGGTAACCCCGAGCTACATCGCCTCGCTGAAAAAGGAGCAGCCAACGCTGTTCGCCCGGCTGCGGAAACTCAAGGATGACGTGGACGACCCCCTGTCCGCCATTCTTACCCTGAACACCGTAGCCCACACCGTTGGCGCAACGGGCGTCGGCGCGCAAGTGGCGGTGGTGTTCGGGGAAGCCTGGCTGGGTGCCGCTTCGGCCGTGATGACCCTGGCGATACTGATATTCTCGGAGATCATCCCGAAAACCATCGGTGCCAAGTACTGGCGTAGCATTGCACCCAAGCTGCCGGCCATCCTCGGTTTCATGATCAAGGCACTGCTGCCCTTCATCTGGCTGTCGCAACAGGTCACCCGCCGGATTTCTCCCGCCGACGCGGATACCGACATCCGCGCGGAAATCAGCGCCCTGGCCGAGATTGGCAAGGACCAGCAGGCGCTGGACGAAGACGAGCGGCGGATGATCCAGAACGTGTTGCGATTCCACGAAATCAAGGTCAGCTCGGTAATGACCCCGAGAACCGTGTCCAAGTACGTCACGCCCGACGTCACCGTGGACGAATTCCGGGAGCAGGTCCGCAAATCACCGTTCTCCCGGTACCCGGTGATCGACGAAGACGGGGAAGCCCTGGGTTACCTGCACCGGGCCGACCTGATCAGTCTGGACAACGATGCCGACCTGACCGAACACTGGCGCAAGATCAAACGGGTCAAGGCCAACACCAACATTGAATTCCTGTTCTCCGACATGTTGCGTGAGCGGCAACACCTGGCCGTGGTCTACGACGAATTAGGGACCTGGTTGGGCATAGTGACGCTGGAGGACATATTAGAGACACTTTTGGGCACCGAGATCATGGATGAAACGGATAATGTCTCTAACCTTCGCCGCTATGCGAAACAGCGTTGGAGCCGTCGATTGAAAAAATACGGCTCCGGTTGAGTGGGGAATAGGGAGTGTTACCGGGCGGACTTCAACGCATTGAAGATTGCCTCGGCTTCCGCCTCAAGTACCTGACAACGGAAGCTATTTCCCTGCTTCAAGGCTTCTTCGACTTGCTTGCGCTTCATGTCGTAGAGCCGGTTGAGGATGTCTGCCTGGCTTTGTCTGATCGGTGCGTTCATGGCTACCTCCCACTGATAACACCTGTGTCAACTTCTTTTACGAGTGGCGGCAAAAAATTGGCCCTCTCTAATCAAGATGCATAACGTGGGCCACCTGTTACAAAATCAGCGCCCGAATCTCGAACGATAGGCCCCAGGCGCCAATCCGGTGTGCTTCCGGAACAGCCGGCTGAAGGAGCTGACATCCTCGTACCCGACAGTGTTAATTATTTCGTCAATTGGCCGCCGCGAGGTCTCCAAATGGTGCCGGGCATGCTCCACCCGAAGCAGTTGCAGGTAGGTGTTGGGAGTGTCGCCGGTGGCCGCCTTGAAACGCCGCAACAGGGACCGCTCACTGAGCCCGGCCTGGCGCGCCAACTCCGATAACGCCAGGGTTTCGGTGAAATGCCGGTCCATCCAGTCCTGCAGCGCCAGCACCGTGGTGTCGGCGTGGTAACGCTTGGCCTGTAGCGCACTGTAGGGCGCCTGGCTGGTGCGGCCGGCGTCGATCACGAAGGCCTTCGCCAACTGGCGCGAGGCTTCGGGACCGGCATAGCGCTCCACCAGGTACACCCCCAGATCCCACCAGGCCATGCCGCCACCGGCACAGGCGATGTCGCCATCCACCGTCACCAGCTTTTCCGGCCGACAATGCACCTGGGGGTAGCGCTGGCGGAATTGATTGCTGAAACCCCAGTGCGTGGTGGCCTCCCGACCATCCAGCAGCCCGGCTTCGGCCAGCAGGAACGCTCCGGTGCAGTTGCTCGCCAGTAACCGGGGCGACTGGTTTTGCCCGGCCAGCCAGGCCACCAGATCCGCGTTTTTCGCCAGCACCTCGGCAATGGGAGCGCCAATGGTGGGCACGATGACGATGTCGGCGGGCGGGAGTGTGGGGCTGTTCCAACTGCCATCGGCCAGCAAGGTCATGCCATTGATGCAGCGGCAAGGGTCGCCGTGTTGAGTCAGCAGCCGGGTTTGGAATAGGGCCTCAGGCGTTTCATCGTGGATACGCGCCCACGTCACCCCGGCAAGGCGGAACAGATCGATGATTCCGGTAATGGCGCTGGCAAGAGCGCCGTCAAAACCTATCACTGACACGCTGTACATGGCTGCCTCTGCAGGTAGGT
>JBPEXK010000049.1:0-4971 GCA_052031745.1 Marinobacter sp.
AACAGTTCCGTGGGGGTGCCGAACTGGACGATCTGACCGCCGTACATCACCGCGATCTTGTCGGCGAAGGTGGACGCCTCCAGCTGGTCGTGGGTGACGTACACCATGGTGATGTCGAACTTCTCGTGAATCTGCTTGAGCTTGCGGCGCAGCTTCCACTTCAGCTGCGGGTCGATCACCGTGAGCGGCTCGTCGAACAGGATCGCCGACACGTCTTCCCGAACCAGGCCCCGGCCCATGGAGACTTTCTGCTTCTCATCGGCGGTCAGGTTCTTGGCCTTCTTGTAGAGCTTGTCCTGGATTTCCAGAACCTCGGCAATCTCGTGCACCCGCGCCTTGATCTGGGACGTGGGCACCTTGTTGTTCTTGAGCGGGAACGCCAGGTTGTCGAACACCGTCATCGAATCGTAGATGACCGGGAACTGGAACACCTGGGCGATGTTGCGCTCCCGCGGCGACAGCTCGTTCACCCGTCGGCCATCGAACAGCACCTCGCCTTCGGACGGCTCCAGCAGCCCGGAGATGATGTTGAGCATGGTGCTCTTGCCGCAGCCGGACGGCCCCAGCAAGGCGTAAGCCCCACCCTTTTCCCAGACGTGGTCGAGTTGGCGAATGGCGTAGTCTTCGGCGCCCGTGGGCGTTTCACTGTAGCTGTGCGCCAGCGACTTCAATTGTATTTCGGCCATCAGGCAGCTCCTCCTGAAACCTGGGATGGGGTGTGCACCAGCTGTTCGTTGTTGTCGAACACGAACAGTTTGTTGATCGGCAGGTAGACCTTGACCGGCGCGCCGGTGTGGTAGGAATGCACGCCCATCAACTGCAGCACCATCTCAAAGTGGCTGTTCTCCACGTGCATGAAGGTTTCCGAGCCACTGATTTCGCTCAGTTCCACCTCCATGGACATCTCCAGGTCGTCATCGCTGGTGGGCACCAGGCCGATGTGGCTGGGACGAATGCCGAACCAGTAATCCCCGGGCGTCAGCTTGGCCAGCCCTTGGGTCAGGGCGTGGTGGGAGTATTCGTCGAAGGTGACTTCGGTGTCGGACACCCGGCCGCGGATCATGTTCATGGGTGGTTCACTGAACAGCTGGGCTGCCAGGGTGTTCACCGGCGCCCGGTACACGTCCATCACCGGCCCGCTCTGCACTACCTTGCCCTCATGCAGCAGCGTGGTGGTGCCGCCAAGGGCCAGGGCTTCATTGGCTTCGGTGGTGGCGTACACGGCAATGCACTGGCGCTCCCGGAACAGATGGCGCAACTCGGCGCGCAGCTCTTCCCGAAGCTTGTAGTCCAGGTTCACCAGCGGTTCGTCGAACAGCACCAGGGTGGAGTCCTTGACCAGGGCCCGGGCCATGGCGGTGCGCTGCTGCTGACCACCGGACAGTTCCAGCGGGTGCCGCTTCAACAGCGGCTCGATTTGCAGCATCGAGGCGGTTTCCTTGACCCGACGGTCGATCTCGCTCTCCGGAGTCTTGGCCAGACGCAGGGGCGAGGCAATGTTCTCGTACACCGTGAGGTTGGGATAGTTGATGAACTGCTGATAGATCATCGAGATGTTCCGGCTCTGCACGGACTGACCGGTGACATCGGTTCCGTTGTACAGCAGGCGGCCGCTGGTGGGCTTATCCAAGCCCGCCATCAGGCGCATGAGCGACGTTTTTCCAGCCAGGGTACGGCCGAGCAGAACATTGAAAGAACCTGCCTCAAAGGTGAGGTTGGCATCCCGGATGAAGTCGACACCATCGACTTCGTGGGAGAGATTCTCCAGTACTAAGGACATAGACCTTCCTTTTTGTTCTTTTACGAACACCAGGGGGAGCCAAAATTGCGCGCTCCGAACACTTCAGTTGAAGTGGAACAAGGCAAGCCATGTACCAGTTTTGTCACAACAGTAGGGATCAACACCTAGGCGCCTGTTTTGGCGCCACTTTTTGGATGTCATTCAAATTACAAACGAAAATAGAAAATGTTCGTTTAGCATCGAACTGTGCACCTTGAACATTGACCTACCGCTCAATTGAACACATCATTGAACAATTGATGCCGCCATAGTGAACACATCCAGCGCCGCGGGTAACACTCGTGCCAGGGACGACGACCAGGAAACCGGGGTAATGCGAAAAAACGAACGTACCGACTACCGACATCTGGTCACCGAGTCATGGAATCGTTGCGCCAACCGTGGCATGAGCCACGAACAGCGGCCGGCGCCGAAGCTGGCAGATGCCCCACACCTGAAAGAGCTGGAGCGGCGCAACGAACAGCTGATGGTCAGCGCCGCCACCGAAGTGGTGCCCTATTATCAGAATGTGCTGTCCAGCAGCCGGTGCCTGATTCTGTTGGCCGACCGCAATGCCACCATCCTGAAAAGCTGGGGCGATAAGCGTGTTACCGAAGCGGGCCTAACCGCCTGGTTCCAGCGGGGCGCTAACTGGCAGGAAAGCCTGTGCGGCACCAACGCCATTGGCACCGCGGTAGAAAGCCAGGCGCCGTTGCAGGTACAGCGCCACGAACACTTCCTGAAACAGTTTCGCAGCCTGATCGGTTCGGCCGCGCCGGTGTTCGATGCCAACAAACAGCTAGCCGGGGTGCTGAGTGTGTTCAGCGACGCCTATCTGCCCCAGGCCCATACCCTGGGCATGGTGCGCCTGCTGTCCCAGTCGGTGGAGAACCGGTTGCTCCGGGACCAGTTTGAAGGCAGCGCCTATCAACTCACCCTGAACACCACCGCCGATAACTTCGACAGTCCCTGGTCCGGGATCCTGATGTGCGACGTCGCCGGCAAGATCCTGGCCAGTAACCAGCGCGCCGACCAGTTGCTGGCCACCCAGACCGTCAGCCGCACCCTGGACGAGCTGTTTACCAGCCCCGGGCAACAGATTCTGGCGCAGCCGGAACACGGCACCATTCAACTGGTCACTCGCGGCAAGGTGCGGCTCAGCGCTCGACTCAAACACCCCACGGAGCCTGCCCCGAGGGTGTCGAACGATGCTCCGACGACGGAGACCCCAGCGGCCGACTCCGGGGACGCCAGCGGCCGATCCCCCGGAGACCTTTCCAGTCTGGAGTTCGGTGATGCCACCGTGCGCCGCTGCGCGGACCAGGCCCTGAAGGTGCTGCAACGTGGCCTGCCGGTGTTGATCACCGGCGAGACGGGAGTCGGCAAAGAGGTGTTGGTGAAGGCCCTGCACCGAACCAGCGAACGCCGCAATGAACCTCTGGTCGCCGTTAACTGCGCCGCTATTCCACCGGAGCTGGTGGAGTCGGAACTGTTCGGCTACGAGTCTGGCGCCTTCACCGGTGCCCGCGCCCAGGGCTCCCTGGGTCTGATCCGAAAGGCCCAGAAAGGCATCCTGTTTCTGGATGAGATCGGCGAAATGCCCCTGGCGGCGCAATCCCGTCTGCTCCGGGTGCTGCAGGAACGGGTGGTGACGCCGGTTGGGTCGACCGAAAGCGTGCCGGTGGACATTCTGCTGGTTACCGCGACCAACCGGCCCCTGGCTTCCCGCATTGATTCGGGCCAGTTCCGGGCAGACCTTTTCTACCGGATCAACGGGCTGTCGGTGCAGCTGCCGCCGCTTCGCCAGCGCACGGACCGGCGCGCCTTGATCCGCGACATCTACCGCCAGCACCGGGACCCTGGCCAGGCCGAGGAGCTTGCCCCGCAGGTGCTGTCGGCCCTGGAGAACCACCCGTGGCCCGGCAACATCCGCCAGCTGGTCAATGTGCTTCGAGTCGCCATCGCCATTGCTGATGGCGACGATTTGGAGATCTGGCACTTGCCCGAAGACTTCCTGGCCGAGTTCGATGCCAGCGCCGCCACCCGCCAGACCCGACCGGATCGTGCCGACCCGGCGACCAGCGAGGAGCCGGCCAACAGCGCCGATCCGCTGGCCGAGACGCTGCAGGTGTACCGGGCCTGCACCGGCAACGTGTCCGAGACTGCCCGGCGGCTGGCCATCAGCCGGAACACGCTTTACAAACGGCTTCGAGAGCTGGGCATTCGCTAGCGGCAAGCCATTAAAATGACTGCATAATTCAGCCGCAGGGACTAAACTCCGATGATGCTTGCAGGAGCCCGACAGTCCGCATCATAAAAACAGCACAGAGGTGAGATTGATGGCACAACGGCGCCGACAGGATTTGATCATTGAGTTGATCCAGCAGAACGGGTTTGTCACCACCGAGCAGCTGGTCGATCAGTTCAAGGTCACGCCCCAAACCATCCGCCGGGATCTCAACGAACTGGCCGAACAGAACAAGTTGCGCCGCCACCACGGTGGCGCCGGCATCGATTCCAGCACCACTAACACCGCGTACCAGGCTCGTAAGATCATGGACCTGGAAGCCAAGGAGCGGATCGCCGCCGCCCTGGTGAAGATGATTCCGGACGGCTCCTCCATGTTCATCAACATCGGCACCACCACGGAGACCATCGCCCGCGCCCTGCTAGAAAAGAAAAACCTGCAGGTGGTCACCAATAACCTGCACGTCGCCTCCATCCTGTCCGCCAAGGAAGACTGTCATGTCATTATCGCCGGTGGCGAAGTCCGTAACCGGGATGGTGGCATCGTGGGCGAAGCCACCCGGGATTTCATCAACCAGTTCAAGATGGATTTTGGCATCATCGGGATCAGCGGCATTCACGACGACGGCTCCCTGCTCGATTTCGATTACCGGGAAGTGCGCGTCGCCCAGGCGATCATCGCCAACTCCAACCAGGTCCTGCTGGCCGCCGACCACACCAAGTTCGGCCGCAACGCCATGGTACGGCTCGGCAACATCACCCAGGCCAACCATGTGTTCACCGACAAGCAGCCGCCCGAGGAAATCCGCAAGTCTCTGGCCGAACATCAGGTTGAGCTGCACATCGTCTGAGTCCGGCGCCAGCCGCCAGTAACCCTCGCCAACCCGTCCGACTTTCACTCGCGCAATCGGTGCGTTTCCGGGGCCGTCGCAGCGATGTGAACA
>JBPEXK010000050.1:0-3273 GCA_052031745.1 Marinobacter sp.
TAGCGGCCTGTGAACATTCGATGTTCATCAGCACGTAGTGAGCCTTGTGAATCTTGTTGATCGGGTAAGCCAGGTGACGACGGCCCCAATCTTCCAGGCGATGTACCTGACCGCCATCTTCGGTGATGACGCCGGTATAACGCTCGATCATCGCGGGCACCTGCTCGCTCTGATCCGGATGTACCATGAAAACGATTTCGTAGTGACGCATGAGTTCTCCCTACGGTTTAAACAGCTTTCTTTTCAGCTACCCGCCAGATGCGAATGGCCGAACATGAAAGCAAGGAGGTGACAGCTAACGCTGTCGGTTTCTTTTTACTTCATCAACAAGACCTTACGGATAAGGCTTGATCAAAAGCGGGGTTCGCACGCCCGATGTTCAGGCAATACAAAACCACCCCTTAAAAAAGGGGTGACGTATTCTAGGCGGACAGGACCTTCTGTGCAAGGGTTAACCAGCGCGCTGGCGCAGCGCCTCGTACAGGCAAACCCCGGTGGCGACCGACACATTGAGACTGTCGACGTGGCCGTGCATGGGAATGTTGATGAGCTGGTCGCAGTGCTCGCGGGTCAGACGGCGCATGCCCTTGCCCTCTGCGCCCATCACCAGGGCGACCGGACCCTTGAAATCGGCCTGGAACAGGGTGGCCTTGGCTTCACCGGCAGTGCCGATCAACCAGACCCCCTGATCCTTCAGGGTCCGCAGAAAGCGGGCCAGGTTGGTGACCCGCACAAACGGCACGGTTTCCGCCGCCCCGCAGGCCACCTTGCGCGCCACCGGGGTCAGCGACGCCGACTTGTCCTTGGGTACGATCACCGCCTGTACGCCCACCGCGTCAGCGGTACGCATGCAGGCACCCAGATTATGGGGGTCGGTAACGCCGTCCAACACCAGCAAAAACGGCGGCCGGTCACTGCCGGCGAGCTGGGACAACAGATCGTCCTCGGTCCACTCCCGGCTCTCGCTGACGGCGGCGACAACCCCCTGGTGCACCCCGGACACCCGCTCATCCAGCTCCCGGCGATGCACTACTTTCCAGGGCACGCCCAGGCCGTCGAGACCATCGGTAATGCCTTTTACCCGCTTATCCTGCCGGCCGGTCTGAATCCAGACCCGCTGCAACCGCTCCGGCTCACGCTTGAGGACCGCCTCAACCGCATGCCAGCCAAATACGAACTCTCCGGACACTGGTTCTGATCCTGTTACTTGCGCGATTTGCGTTTCTTGTCGGGTTTGCCGGCCTTGCCGCCCTTACCCGACTTCTTTTCATTCTCCAGGGCAAGCTTGGCGGCCTGGGCCACCAGTTCATCCCGGGCGGACATGGGCTCATCGGACTTGGCCTTGCCGCCAGCAGGCTTGCTCTTGCCTGCGTCGGCCTTGCCCGACGCCGGGCGTTTGCGCGGGGACTTTGTCGGCGCCTCGGCCTTTTTCGGCGACTTGCCGGCGGCCTTGCTGCGCCGCTCGGAGCGGTCGCCACCGCCCTTACCCGGTGCCGCCTTGCGGCGGCCTCGCTTGCTCTCGGAGCGCTCAGGCAAATCGAGGGCGTCTCGATCCGCGGTACGGTGGACGGGCTCGCTGACTAGCTCCAGGTCGATCTTGCGATCTTCCATACCAACCCGAACCACCTTCACCCGCAGCTCATCACCCAGGCGGAAACTCATGGCGGTACGTTCACCGATTAAGCGGTGCTTGGCGGCGTCGTGATGGAAGAAATCCCCGGCCAGGGTGGACACATGCACCAGACCCTCGATGTAGACACCGGACAGCTCCACGAAGAAGCCGAACGGCACCACGGAGGCAATCACGCCGTCGAACTCCTCACCCACGTGCGCGCTCAGGTACTCGCACTTGAGCCAGGCCATGACGTCGCGGGTGGCGTCGTCGGCCCGGCGCTCGGCCATGGAGGTGTGCTCACCCAACTGCTCCATGCGGGCGTAGTCGTAAGGGTACTGCGCCAGCTCCGGGTCGGTTTTCGGCGGCTTGACGATGTCCTTGGACTCTTTCTCCCCGTGCAGCATGGACTTGATCGCACGATGGGCGATCAGATCCGGGTAGCGGCGAATGGGCGAGGTGAAGTGGGCGTAATTGGCGAAGCCGAGACCGAAGTGACCGCCCTCCTCCGGGCTGTACACCGCCTGGCTGAGCGAGCGCAGCATGACAGTCTGAATGACGTTGGCGTCGGAGCGCTCGGAAATGTGCGACAGCAACTCCTGGTAATCAGCCGAAGTGGGGCTATCGCCACCGCCCAGTTGCAGACCCAACTCACCCAGGAACAGGCGCACCGCATTCAGGCGCTCTTCCGACGGGCCGTCGTGAACCCGGTACAGGGCCGGCAGCTTGTACTTCTTGAGGAACTTGGCCGTGGCCACGTTGGCGCACAGCATGCATTCCTCGATGATCTTGTGGGCGTCGTTACGGGTAACCGGCACGATTTCATCGATCTTGCGCTCGGCGTCGAACACGATCTTGGTTTCGGTGGTCTCGAAATCGATCGCGCCGCGCTCGGTGCGGGCCTTGCGCAACAGTTGGTAAAGCCCGTACAGGTTGTGCAGCTCTGGCAGTACGTGGGCGTACTGCTTGGACAGCTCACTGCCTCGGGCTGATTCCGGCCGCTCCAGAATGTCGCTGACCTTGTTGTAGGTCAGCCGGGCGTGACTGAACATCACCGCCTGGTAGAACTTGTAGCTGCTGATGTTGCCGGCGGCGCTAATGGTCATGTCGGCGACCATGCACAGGCGATCGACACCGGGGTTGAGCGAGCACAGGCCGTTGGACAGTTTTTCCGGCAGCATCGGCACCACGTGATCCGGGAAATACACCGAGGTGCTGCGGTTCAGCGCTTCCTCATCCAGGGGCGTGCCGGGTCGGACGTAATGGGACACATCGGCGATTGCTACCAGCAAGCGGTACCCGCCGCGAGGCCGTGGTTCACAATAGACGGCGTCGTCGAAATCCCGGGCGGTTTCGTCATCAATGGTGACCAGGCGGAGGTTGCGGATATCGACCCGATCCTCTTTATCCTTTTCGGCGACCTGTTCTGGAATCTTCGCGGTCTGCTCACCCACCGCCGGTGGCCAGCTATGGGGGATGTCGTAGGAGCGGATGGCAACGTCGATCTCCATGCCTGGCGCCATGTGCTCGCCCAGCACTTCCGCCACCTTACCCAGCGGTTGGGTACGCATGTTTGGCTGTCGGATGATATCGACCACCACGTACTGACCGTGCCTCGCTTTGCCGGCATTTTCTTCCGGCACCAGCACCTCGTGATTGAT
>JBPEXK010000051.1:0-1080 GCA_052031745.1 Marinobacter sp.
CCGAGCGACCTGTTCCGCGCCTCGCAGCGGGTCGATCAGCAACAGGGCGTGCTCTACTGGGCCCGGCCGGAGGAAATGTGTGCCCGGGCGTTCGAGGCGTTTGTTGAAGACTGGGCGAACCACGACAGCTTTCTGGTGCGCGGCACCCGGCAATCCGAGGAGGCTCGCCTGGGCCTTTATCCTGAGGGAGCCGAGCGGGAACGCGTGGCGAACGCCTTTGTGGATTATTTCTCCCACCTGGGCGCTGCGCTCTCGAAGCAAAGGTTAACTGGCGGTAATGAAAATTGAGGTTCATACTTCAAGTGCCGGTGTAGGCCGGCGTACGACGCGTACCATCAAGAAAAATGGTGGTTCCCGGGTCAGCAGTGGACGACCAGGGTATCCGATAACGGTATTCGCCCATGATGTCCCTGAAAAAGCAGAACGGATTCAGCCTGCAGGATTTGCGACAATGTTTACACACCGCCACCAGCTTTGAAGAGTGGTATACCGCTGCTTTAGCCCTCGACTCCCTCTCCGGTGCCCAAGATTGGCGCCAGAACGACGCTTCCGAACACTATGATTTCCTCGATATCCGGGCCCGGCACGACCAGTTGCGGCTGTTGCTGGAGCAGCGCAATCACGAGGAATTGCTGTACGTTCTCAACGAGGGCATTCACGGCAACATGAGTGGCATGGGCCGGCCGATTCTTTACGACCGCGCCCTAACGGGCACCAAGTGCTTGATCGACGACTACGTCAACGCGATCGCCGAGGCCCTGTGGGTGGTGGCCGATTCGCCCTCCACCAAGATCTCCCTGCAGGACAAGGTCGATTTCTTCCGCCGCGCCAGTCACTGCTACGGCCGTACCGCGCTAATGCTCAGTGGCGGTGCCGGTTTGATCTACTCTCACCACGGCGTGGTGCAGACCCTGATTGACCAGGACCTGCTGCCGAACGTGATTTCCGGTGCCAGTGCTGGTGCCTGGGTGTCGGCGCTCCTGGCCATGCACACCGATGACGAGCTGAAAGCGGGCGCCATCGAATCCTTCCGTTACAACATGCCGATTCACCTGAACCCCCTGAAGGTGCTGGCAGGGA
>JBPEXK010000052.1:0-5141 GCA_052031745.1 Marinobacter sp.
CGACCGCCGGAATCGTTGTCGGCAATGGATCCCATACGGCTGGTGATGTTGGCGATCTTGCCGCCCGACGGCACCTGGTCCACCAGCGCTTCCGCCACCCGCAGCGGGGCGTAGGCGTTGATCTCCATCTGGGTGCGAATGGAATCGAAATCGATACTGCCCAATTGCTCATCCTGCAGCAGCCCAGCGTTATTGATCAGCAAATCGATGCGCACACCCGCGAGGCCTGCGGTCAGGGTCGACATGCCCTCGTCGGTAGTTACGTCCACGCCATCGATCACCCGCGCGGCCACGTCTCGAAGTTCATCTGAGGACTCCCGGCACACGCCGATAACCTCGCAGCCCTGACGGGCATAATGCCGAGCCAGCTCCAGGCCAATGCCCCGATTGGCGCCGGTAATGACCACGGTTTGTTTTTCAGACATATCAACCTCCGTTCTTTGGTATAGGGTAAGATGACAGACTCACCTCTGGCTTAGGAATCATACGGAATGTCCGCCCTGCTTGTATTCGCGCTGTTTGCAGTGACGTTCATCGCCCTGGCCATTTTCTACCTGTTCTTCTATCGCAGCTGGCGCCGTAACCGGGCGCTGGCACAGCCCTTCCCGACGCCCTGGCGGCGCCTGTTGCAGGACAATGTGCCGCTGTACCGACGGCTGGCACCGGAGCACCAACGCCAGCTTGAGCAGCACGTGCAGCTGTTTCTGGCCGAGAAAGAGTTCTACGGCTGCGACGGCTTCGAGGTGGATGACCGGGTGAGGATCACCATCGCGGGAACCGCCTGCCTGCTGATCCTGGCCCGGGCATTCAGTGATTACGATGAGATTCGCAGTATCCTGGTTTACCCCGATGTCTATCGGGTCCGGGCGGAAGAAAGCGATGGCGTGGTGGTGAGTGTAGACGAGCAGATTCGCGCTGGCGAAGCCTCATCCCGGGGACAGGTGGTGTTGGCCTGGGCCGAATGTGAGGACGATGCCCGGCACCAGGATGAACCTTACAACGTGATCCTGCACGAGTTCGCTCATCAGCTGGATTACCTGGACGGAACCGCCGACGGCGCGCCGCCTCTGAGCGGACAACAGGCGGAACAATGGCTGCACACCATGACCGAAGCCTACGAGCACCTGCAGCAGTCGTTGCGCCACCACGATGAAAGCTGGCTCGATCCTTATGGCGCCACCCAGCCGGCGGAATTCTTTGCTGTGTTAACCGAGGCGTTCTACCAGCAGCCTCAGGAGCTGAAGGCGTCCCAGCCCGGGGTCTATTCGGTGCTGTGCGATTTTTACCGCGTCGACCCGCTTCGGCTGTTCCGGGCCCCGAGTGCCTAGCGCGGCCGGATGATGTACCAGCTCAGCAGCACCAGGCCGCCGAATACCGTGTAGCTGAGGATGAACACCCACTCGGGCGCATTGAAATACAGAATGGCGTGCAGCCAATGTTGAATGAACGAGCCCTCGTAAGTGGCGTCGCCGGCCCGGTCGCGCAGGGCCATCTCCCAGGTGGTGAGAGGGCAAATGACCCCGAGCCAGGACTGCACCACGACAATGCCGATGGCGATTAGATGGCTGGCCCGGAACCAGAGATTACGGACCCAGTCCCAGTTCAGGAAATGGCCCAGATAAATCACCAGTAGCCCAAGCACCACGTAGGCGACAAAGGCCACGTGCAGGATCAGCAACGCGTCCGCGAGAACAACGTACACCCATCCTGACTCCATGATGCCCACCTGATCTTCTGAAGTTCGGCTCCCTCGAGAAACTACCGGGTCTTGAAGGCCGACACATTGCCCTGCATCTGGTCAGCCAGATGGGCCAGCTCTTCACTGGCCTGGGATATCTGGGCAATGGCGGCTTCGGTCTCCGCCGACATGCTTGAAATAGTAACCACGCTTTGGGTGATTTGTTCCGCCGTCAGGGACTGCTGTTCCGAGGCACTGGCCACTTGCGTGGTCATCTCCACGATCCGGTCCACGGAGGCCAACGCCTCGCGCAGCTCGCTCATGGATTCACTGGCTTTGAGGCAGATCTGCTGGGCCTGTTCGCTGCAACGGCTGGTGGTCGAAGATGCGGTTTCGGACGATGACACCAGAGACCCGATGGTGCCGCGGATCTCATCGGTGGCATTGCGGGTATTGCTGGCCAAATTGCGCACTTCATCCGCCACCACCGCAAAGCCCCTGCCCTGCTCGCCCGCTCTTGCCGCCTCAATGGCGGCATTGAGCGCCAGCAGATTGGTCTGTTCGGCGATGCCGGTGATGGTCTCCAGGATCTTGGTAATGCCCTCCATGTCCTGACGCAGCATTTGAATGGTCCGATCCGCTTCCTCCAGTTCCTCGGCCATTTCCCGCATCTGGTTCTGGGCTGCCTCCATGTTCTGGGTGCCTCGGTTCACCACCTCTTGCGTGGTTTTGGCCGCCTCTGCGGTCTCAATGGTGTTACGCGACACTTCGGTCACCGCCGCGGTCATTTCTTCAACAGCGGCAGCAACTTGCTCGGTCTGCTCATTCTGGCGCTGGACATTCTGCCGGGTCTGGGTGGTCACGGCCGCCAACTCCTGGGCCGAGGCGGCCTGACGCTCGGAGGCGTTGGTGATCTGACCGATGATCTGACTGAGGCTCTCCGACATCCGCCGCATCGCATCGAACACCCCAGTCTTGGCCTTGCCGTCGTCGAGCTTGCGACGCAGGTCACCCGCGGCGATCTGTTGAGCAATATCCGCCAGCGCAGAGGGCTCACCGCCCAGCGGCCGGACAATCTTGCGGGTGGTGTACAGGGTTACCACCAGCACCAGCACCAGCAACACCACCACAATGATCCCGGCTTCCCAGACCAGCGCGGTTACCGGAGCGAAGGCCGCGGCCTCGGCCATTTCAGCCACCACGGCCCATTCGACCCCCGCCGCCTCGATGGGGGCGTAAGCCACCAGCATGGCCTCGCCTTGGCGCCCCTCGAAAACGCCACTGCCCTGCTCGCCTTTCAAAGCTTTCTGGACCGGCAGGGTGCGGATCGAGCCCAGTTCCGGTTGCCGGAACGAGGCTACCACGCTATGGGTTTCCGGGGTCCGGTGGGAGTCTGAGCGCATCAGATAGTCGGGGCCAACCAGATAAGCGTCACCGGTCTCGCCCAGGCCGGCTTTTTTACTCATCAGTTCGTTTACCCGGCCCAGGGGAAACTGAAACGCCAGGATGCCGACCAGCTCCTCGCCGTCGAAAACCGGGGTGGCAATAAAGCCGGCGGGCGCCTCGTAGGACGGCAGATACGGAGTGAAATCGACGATCACCGGCTCCGCGTCAGGCCCCAACTGACTCGCCCGGCGGTAGGCCGTTGCCAGCGGCGAGTCCCGGAAAGGACCGTCCGTGAGCGACGTGGCGTAATCAATTTCCTTGAACACCGAATACACGATCTTGCCCTCGTCCGGGCTGATCAGAAACAGATCGTAATAGCCAAAGCGTTGGATGTAGTCGCGATAGAACGGGTGCCAAGCGTCGTGGGTCCGGTTATAGGCTTCATTGCTCCCGGCCGCCTGCAGGTTGTCCTTTTGGCCCAGCGGATGCGGATTATTGGCAATGTAGTCCGCTTGCAACGCCAGGCCGGCAGGATCGATAGCGGACAGGATGGCACCGACATCGGTGCGGTTGCCATCGGTCTGCTCCCGGTAGTAGGGCAAAAACTCACGTTCGTAATAGTTGCGCAGGGCGGGATCTGGGCCGGTGCCGCCGGCGGTCCGATAACCACGGAAACCGTCTGAGAACTCCCGAACCGCGTTCCGGGTCATGTCGCTTCGGGCCATGGAGCTGGCCTGATCGCGGATAACCTGGAGGTATCGATCGACGGCTTCCTTCTCCAGGTTGCGAATCGCTTCCAGCTTTGAGAAGGCCTGTTTCTCGATGGCACCGCTGGCCTCGAACAGGCTGAACGATGCCATCACAAGGACCGGCGTGATCCCAACCAGAAACAACGTCAACAGCAATCGATTCCTGACCGACATGGCTTTCCCTCGCTCGATGGATTTGCGCTTTTTACGCTTCTAGAAGGCTTAGCACAAAAACAGTGCATTACCAGCGAGGGCGGCGGGATGGCCTGTAAGGCTACCGGCTGGAACCTTTCGGCTTGGCCGCGGGTTGTTTACTCCGGGAAAAGCTTAGTTCATGGCGTGACCGGAGTGGTCCATATCCGTGGACTTGCCCATCTTTTTGCCGGCCTCGTCCAGACTTTCTACCTTCAGGGTCACCTCCACGGCGCTGGCGCCATCGAATTGCAGGGTCAGCGGCACGCTCTCCCCTTCCTTCAGCGGACCGGTCAGTTGTTCCAGCATCAGATGATAACTGTGGGGCTTCAGCTCAACGGTTTTGCCAGCCGGGATCGCCAGGCCGGCTTTCAGAGGCTGCATGCTCATCATGCCGTCGTGCATGATCGATTCGTGGATGGAAACCTCGGCGGCTCTGGGCGTGGTGGCCCCGGAGAGGGTAATCTCGGAATCACCGGTGTTAGTGATGGTCAGGTAACCAGCGCCCATAGGGGACCCCGGAGGCGTTGGCCGAGTCCAGGGGTGATCGATGTGCACGGAGTCGCTAACGAAGTCGTGGGCCATTGCCAGGGTCGGCATCAGGGACAAGATGGCGGCGGCCAAAAACGTGCGTGTACTCATACTTCTATGATTCCTGGCTGAAAGGTTGATTTGGAATAAAGCTTACTGACGGGGGCACAGTACACAAGCACTTTGTCGTTGGGATGGCAGCGAAACCCTCAACTCACCGACGCTGAAATCAGTTCCCGAATCCGCTCGATAGGTTCTGGCCGGCTGAAATAAAAGCCCTGGAAGCGGCCACAGCCCATGGCGATCAGGGCATCGGCCTGGGTTTTATACTCGACGCCCTCAGCCACCAAATCCATGCCATGGTTGCGGGCGATGGCAACGATGCTTTCCACCATGTTGCGGGATCGCTGGTCAGCGTTGATGTGGTCGATGAACGATTTGTCCACCTTGAGCTCATCGATGGGCAAGGTACGCAACAGGCTGAGGGAGGAGTAGCCGGTGCCGAAATCGTCCATGGAAAAACGGATACCGGCATTCCGCAGTTGCTGCAGCACCGGCAGAATCTTGGTGTGGCCGGACATGAACAGGGTCTCGGTGATTTCCAG
>JBPEXK010000053.1:0-10265 GCA_052031745.1 Marinobacter sp.
GAGACGTTCAGTCAGATCAGTGGCGCGACTCAGGCCGCGCCACTGACAATGCGATAGCTGGGCCGATAGGCCGAGGAGCCCGGCAGCTTCATGCGGTTCTGGGCCACAAACTGGGTCAGCATCGCTTCCAGCGGTTTGATCAGGGTGGAATCGCCGGCAATCTCAAACGGCCCCCGCTCCTGCACCTGACGAATCCCATCTTCCTTGACGTTGCCCGCCACGATACCGCTGAACGCTTTGCGCAGGTTGGCGGCAATCAGGTGTACCGGTTGCTCCCGATGCAGCTCCAGGGCCCGCATGTTCTCGTGGTTCGGGTGAAACGGCAGCTGGAACACCGGGTCGATTTTCAGCATCCAGTTGAAGTAATAGGCGTCCTGCATGGCGCGCCGGAAGGTTTCCACCTCTTTCATGCCCTTCTTCATGGTCTGCGCGACCCGCACCGGATCGTCGATGATGATTTCGTATTTCCTGGCCGCTTCGTCGCCCAGGGCATTGCGGATGAAGTTGTCGATCATCTCGAAGTACTCGGCGTTTTCCTTGGTGCCGGTAAACACCACCGGGAACGGCAGGTCGGCGTTATCCGGATGCAGCAGAATGCCGAGCAGGTACAGGATCTCCTCGGCGGTACCGACGCCGCCGGGAAACACGAGCACGCCATGGCCACAGCGAATGAAGGCTTCCAGGCGCTTTTCGATGTCGGGCATGATCACCAGTTCGTTCACGATCGGGTTCGGGGCTTCGGCGCCGATGATGCCGGGCTCGGTGATGCCAATGTAACGGCCATTCTTCACCCGCTGCTTGGCGTGGGCGATGGTGGCGCCTTTCATCGGTCCCTTCATGGCGCCCGGCCCACAGCCGGTGATGATACTCAGGGCGCGCAGGCCGAGTTGGTGGCCCACTTCCTTGCTGTACTGGTACTCGTCCTGGCTGATCGAGTGACCGCCCCAGCACACCACCAGGTCGGGCTGGCGTCCGGCTTCCAGCACCCGGGCGTTGCGCAGGATGTGGAACACCAGGTTGGTCAGGTCTTCCGGATCGTCGCGGCGGAACCCGCTGGCGGCCTGGGGAATGGAGTGGGAATAGATGATGTCTCGCAGCACCGAGAACAGGTGCTCTCGAATCGCCCGCAGCATCTCGCCGTCCACGAAGGCGTGGGCCGGGGCGTTGATCAGTTCCAGTTTCAGGCCGCGTGGCTGCGGCACCAGGCGGACGTCGAAGTCGGCGTGGGCCTCCATCAGGGCCTTGCAGTCATCGGCCTCAACGCCGGTGTTCAGCACCGCTAGTGCACACTGGCGGAACAGGCGGTACAGGCCGCCTTCGCTGCGGTCCTTGAGGCGACTCACTTCGTGGTTAGACAGAATTTCCAGGCTGCCCTCTGGTGACACCAGGGCATTGATGGTGGGTTCTTGCATGAACGAAACAACTCCTGAAGGTTTCCGGCGGGGCGCACAGGGTGCCAGAGGGGCCGGTGTCTCGGCTATGCCCGATTTTGAGGCATGCCCTATAAAAGGTAGACTAAGCGCAATCGTTCTCTTACGCCACTCGACAATATTCGGATTATGAAATTACTTATTCGTCCAGCGCCAGAAGTCGCCATCAAGAGCAAGCCGGTTCGCCGACAGCAGATGCGCCACCTTCGGCAGAACATTCGCAAGCTGTTGGTGCGGCTGGACAGCGACATTCGTGTTGACGGCACCTGGGACCGGGTGATGGTCGAGTTTCCTGACGACCGTGGCCTGTCCGGACAGGTGTTGGAGACACTGCTGCGTATTCCCGGCATCTCCACCATCCAGGAGATCGGGGTTTTCCCGTTCGTGGATCTCGACGACGTCGCGGCCAAAACCGTGGCGGCCTTTGCCGATCGCCTCGAGGGCAAGACCTTCGCCGTGCGGGGTAAACGCCAGGGCGAGCACGAGTTCCGGTCGGTCGATCTGGAACGCACCGTGGGTTCCGCGCTGATGCAGGCCTCGAAGGCGGCCGGTGTGGATCTGAAGAACCCCGATGTCGAGGTGCGCGTGGAGGTTCAGGACGACCAGTTCCACATCGCCCATCGCAAGCATCGCGGCCTGGGGGGTTACCCCCTGGGCAGTGTCGAAACCGTGATGACGCTGATTTCAGGTGGCTACGATTCCTCCGTCGCCGCCTACCTGATGATGCGCCGGGGCCTGCGCAGCCATTTCCTGTTCTTCAACCTGGGTGGCACGGCCCACGAGGTTGGCGTGCGCCAGGTGGTGCATTACCTGTGGCAGCAGTACGGTGCCTCCCACAGCGCCAAGTTCATTTCCATTCCGTTTGATGGTGTGGTCGCCGAAATCATGCGCTCGGTCAACCACCGTCACTGGGGTGTGGTGCTGAAACGCCAGATGCTCAAGGCCGCGGCGGAAGTGGCGAAGAAGAACAACGCCGTGGGCTTGGTCACCGGCGATGCCGTGGCCCAGGTCTCGAGCCAGACTCTGAGCAACCTGAACGTGGTGGACCGGGCCAGTGACGAAGTGGTGTTGCGCCCGCTGGTGTCCATGGACAAGGAAACCATCATCAACATCGCCCGGGAAATTGGCACCGAGTCATTCGCCCGCAACATGCCCGAGTATTGCGGTGTGATCTCCCAGAAACCCGCGACCCGGGCCAAGCTGCACCGGGTTGAGGCCGACGAGGCCGAGATGGACGCGTCGGTGCTGGCCGGTGCCATCGAGGCTCGGGAGGAAACCGCCATCAGCCGGTTGCTGGATACCACCACCACGCCGGAAGACGTGGAACTGGTGGAAACCCCGGGTGTGGATGACGTCATCATCGACGTGCGCCACCCGTTCGAGGGCGAGCAGTCGCCCCTGAAACTGACCAACAACGAAGTGGTGCAGATTCCGTTCTACGAACTGAATCAGCAGATCGAAGAGCTGCCGAAAGGCCGGCAATACCTGCTGTACTGCGACCGCGGTGCCATGAGCCGGATGCACGCCGGGCACCTGAAAGCGGAAGGGCACGACAACATCAAGGTGTACGCGCCCGCCTCCTGATTCCTGTCTTAGTCTGCCTCGGCCTGGCCGGTCACCCGGCCAGGCCTTTGAAGAACTGCTGCACGTTCACGCTCAGCGCTTCCAGATCGTAACCGCCTTCCTGCACCACCAGCGTGGGCAGGCCCAGCTGGCGGATGTGGGAGCTGAGCCGGCAGAAGCCTTCCGACGTTACCGCCACCTTGGCCTGGGGATCGTTCTTGTAGATGTCGAAGCCCAGAGCAAGGATCAGCACATCGGGCTGATACAGCTTGATGGCCGCCAAGGACTCCTCCAGCTTGTCGAAGAAATCCTCCTCCGAGGCGCCGTGGGGCATCGGCATGTTGATGTTGTAGCCGAAACCCTCGCCTTCACCCCGCTCATTCTCGAAGCCAGTCACCACCGGGTAGAAGTTGGTGGGGTCGCCGTGAATCGAAATGTACAGCACGTCGCTGCGGTCGTAGAAGATCTCCTGGATGCCCTGGCCGTGGTGCATGTCGGTGTCGAGAATCGCGATGCGCGGGAATCGGGGCTTCAGGTGCTCGGCGGCAATGGCCGCGTTGTTCAGGTAGCAGAAGCCGCCGGCGGCGTCCCGACGGGCGTGGTGGCCCGGCGGCCGGCACACGGCGTAGGCGGTGCGATCGCCGGCGATCAGGGCATCGGCGGCGCCCAGCGCAGTCTGCGCCGACCAGTAGGCGGCGTGCCAGGTGTTGGCGCCAATGGGGCAGGAGCCGTCGGCCTGGTAGCGGGCGGCCTCGGCCAGGATGCCGGTCAGGTGGTTTGGTGAACGCACGAAGATGTTAGAGATAACCTCCTCGCCCCAGTCGTCCATCTTCATCCAGCGCCGATGGGCCGATTCCAGAAAGCGCAGGTAGCCGAGATCGTGCACCTTGGCAATGGGAGCCGCGCCCTGATCCGCCGGTTGCAGCACCGGAATACCCATCTCTTTCAGGCCATCCAGCATTTCACCGGTACGATCCGGCACCTCTTGAGGCTGACGCATCTGCCCACGCGTGAAATAGGTCTGTGGGATGTGCTGGTCCTGAGCGGGATGGAAAAACGCCTTCATTGTCTGACCTCCATGGTTCTTTTGGCCCCTGGGCACAGGTGCGTCAGAGGGTGAGCAAAAGCCTGACCACCGACTTTACAGCCAGTCAATCTGCATCCACTATGGAATACGTAATCAACCGACGCAACTGTGTCCCGCGCGGGATATGGCCACTGACAGAAGAGGAGCCAAGATGATCGAGTCACCACTGCTGGAAAAGCTCAATGGCTACATCGGCGGTCGCTGGACGGACAACGCTCAGGGCAACACCTTTGATGTGTATAACCCGGCCACCGGCGAGGTGATCGCTAAAGTAGCCTCCATGTCCGAGGCCGAAGTGCAGGATGCGGTTGCCGCCGGCAAATCGGCCTTGCGCCTGACCAGCCCCTACTCCATCGAGACTCGCCGACAGTGGCTGGAGGACATCCGTGACGCGCTTAAGGCCAACCGGGAAGAGGTCGGCCGAATTCTGTGCCTGGAACATGGCAAGCCTCTGAAAGAAGCCCAGGGCGAGGTGGATTACGCGGCCGGTTTCTTCGATTACTGCTCCAAGCACATTCAGGCCCTGGACGCCCACACCATTCCCGAGAAGCCCAAGGACTGTACCTGGACCGTGCACTACCGGCCGGTCGGCGTGGCCGGGCTGATCACCCCCTGGAATTTCCCGATCGGCATGATTGCCAAGAAGCTGTCGGCGGCGCTGGCGGCGGGCTGCCCGTCGGTGATCAAACCGGCCAGCGAAACCCCGTTAACCATGATCGCATTGTTCACCCTGATGGACCGCCACACCGACATGCCCGACGGCATGGTGAACCTGGTCATGGGCAAGGCCAGCGTGATCGGCAAGGTACTGTGCGAAAGCCCCGATGTGCCCATGCTCAGCTTCACCGGCTCCACGGAAGTAGGCCGCACCCTGGTGCACGACACCGCCGAGCAGGTCAAGAAGCTGGCCCTGGAACTGGGTGGCAACGCGCCCTTCATCGTGTTCGACGACGCCGACCTGGATGCCGCAGCGGACAATCTGATCGCCAACAAGTTCCGTGGCGGCGGTCAGACCTGCGTCTGCGCCAACCGGATCTTCGTGCATGAGAAAGTGGCGGACGCTTTCGGCGAGAAGCTGGCCGAGCGGGTCAACAAGATGACCGTCGGCGATGGCATCAACGGCGACGTCGATCTGGGGCCGCTGATCAACAAGGCTGGCTTCGACAAGGTCAAGCGACACCTGGAAGATGCCCTGGAGAAAGGCGCGAGCCTGGTGGCCGGCAAGCAGCCGGGCGAACTGGGCGACGGCCTGTTTTTCCCGCCCACGGTGATCACTAATGTCACCCGGGACATGTGCTGCTACCGGGAGGAAACCTTCGGACCGCTGGTGCCCATGGCGCTGTTCCGCACCGAAGACGAAGTCATCGACGCCGGCAACGACACCGAGTTTGGTCTCGCCTCCTACGTGTTCACCGGCGACGCCGAGCGCGCCCAGCGTGTGGCTGCCGGTCTGCGGTTCGGCCATTGCGGCTGGAACACCGGCACTGGACCTACCCCGGAAGCGCCTTTCGGCGGCATGAAAGCCTCTGGCATCGGCCGCGAGGGCGGCCTCGAGGGGTTGTTCGAATTCGTCGAGGCGCAGACGGTGCCGCGCGGCTTCTAATCCGCAGCCAACAAAAAAGGCGAGCCGAGGCTCGCCTTTTTTGTTTCTTCAGTGCACCACTCAGGCAGATCAGGGTTTGAGGATAACCTTGACCGAGTCATCCACGTCCGCCTCATCGATGTAGCCGATGCTGCCTGGGGTGGTGGATACCGAGGCCTTCATGGCCGCCGGGGCACCGAATTCTGCCGGTGGCTGGCCCCGGCCGGTGAATACCTGCTGGGACCAGAACGCCTTGAGCTGGGCGTCGTTGCGGCTGGTGACCTTGTCGTGGAACTCCGACCGGGCCGGGTTGCCGGCGGTGAGTTCAAAGGCGGTTACGCGGTCGCCGTTTGGTAGCTGCTGGCTGCGGTTCAGGTAGATATCCCGAACCTGATTCACCGTGATGCGGTCGGGGCCGGAGTTGTGGGTAATCACCACCACGTCGGCCTGAACAGTGGCGCTGCACAGGAGGCTGGCCAACAGCGCGATTGCGGGTTTGGTCATGGGAGCGCTCCTTAGAATGCGGCGTCGAGTTTGACGGTGTACACGTTGGTGCTGTCGTCGTCTTCGGTCAGCACGAAGGCCGGGTTCAGGCCACCCGCTTCGTTGTCATCGAAGCCGGTCACGTGGGTGACGTCGCCCTTGATGGCGACACCTGGGGTGATATCCCAGCGCAGGCCCAGGCTGTACTCGTTGCGGCTGGTGTTGAGTGCTGACTCGGGGACCACAGGAACCGGGCCGCCCGCGGTTTGGGCCAGGAACGCACCCTCGCGCTCATCGTCGTCCTGACTCTCGATCCAGCCAACCACCGCGTAGGGCGTCAGGGCGCCAAAGCGACGGGCAATGGAGAGGTAGGCGGAGTCGGTATCCGCAAACTTGCCATCCAGTTGGGCCCGGGTAATTTCGGAAATCACCTGCCAGACGCCGTCGTCGTAGCTGATGCCAAAGCCATAGAACTGGCCACGGTCCTCATCGGCCAGCACGGATTCACCGTCGGCCAGCTGCAGGCCGTTTTCCGCCGCCAGGGCCGACAGGCGGGTGGCGTCAATGGTGGCCTCGGTGGTTACGGCCACGCCGCGCACCGTCCACAGGTAGTCGGTCCAGCTCAGGGTCAGGCCCAGGGTGTTGCGGAACTCGACCTCGGAAATGTCGCCCTCTTCATCGGTGTAGCCGGCGAACACCTGGGAAGTCAGGGTCGAGCCGTCAAAGTTCAAAGTGTGGGTGGCGTCCGCGCCCACGTAGCTGGACACTGCCAGCGGACCGTACACGCTTTGGGGCGGGCGGACCCAGGGCTGGGCATAGCCGACTTCCAGGGAGTCGGAGTACATGAACAGCGGCAGCCGCATCTTACCGGCGCGCAGCTGCAGGTCGTTGGTGGGGCGGTGGCTCAAGTAAGCCCATTCCACCACCGGGTCCCAGTCCTCTGCGCCACGGCCGATCAGTTGCAGCACCGCCTGACTCTTATCAGTCACGTCGAAGGTGCCCTGCAGCGCGAGCAGGCTCAGGTCGGCCACGCTGGTTTCCTCGGTCACGCCGTCGAAGCCGGCGTCGTTATCGGCGCGGGCAATACCGGTGCTGAAGAAGCCGTTGAAGCGAACGCGATCGTTCTTCACGGCGTTCAGCTGCTGCTGCATGGAGTTCAGCTGCTGCTGCATTTTCGCCACCGTTTCTTCGGTGGTCTGGGCACCGGCGGCGCCGGCGGCAACCGCCAGGGCCAGGGGGGTGACGCGCAAAAACTTGTTCATTGGTTCTTTTCCAGTTTTCGGGGTTTTGGAGTGAGTTACACGCGGAACTGACGGGCGACGGTGTGCAGCCCCTGACTGACGTTGCGGATATCGCGGCTAACGTTATCCAGCTCGTCGGTGCTTTCCATGACTGCTTCGGCGTTCCTGTGCATGTCCGTCATGTAAGTGGTTACTTCGTTGAAGGTCGCGCTCTGTTCATGCGTGGCAGCCGCAATCTGCTCATTGAGTTCACTGATCTGCTGCACGTTTTGCAGAATCCGGGACAAGATCTCGCCCGATTCGGTAGTCGCTGACACGCCCTCGTGGGCCTTGGTGACGCTGGACTTCATCGAGGACACGGCCGAGCTGGACAGTTTCGACAGCTCGGAGATCACGCCCTGGATTTCTTCCGTGGCTTTGTGGGTGCGCACGGCCAGGCCCCGGACCTCGTCGGCCACCACCGCGAAGCCGCGGCCGTGCTCGCCCGCGCGAGCGGCCTCGATGGCAGCATTCAAGGCCAGCAGGTTGGTCTGCTCGGCCACGGTCTGGATGGTGTCGAGCAGGCCTCCGACCCGGCCGGAGAACTCGTCGAACTGGTTCACCAGGCCGGCGGTGTGTTCAATCTCCTGCACCAACTTGCGGATGGTGTCGACGTTGTGCTGAACCTTGCCCTGGCCCGAGGTGGCGAACTTGGCGGCGTCCTGGGTCTGGTCGGAGGCGCTGGCGGCAAAGCCGGCGACTTCCTCAACGCTGCGCACCAGCTCATCCACCGAATTGCGGGTGGAGGAAATCGCCTGGGCCTGTTCGCTGATCCGCTGCAGGTTGGTCCGGCTGGCCCCGGTCAGGTGGTCGGTGGCCGAGTTCAGGCCGTCGACGTCGTCACTGATGGTGGCGAACGACTTGTGCAGCTTGGCCACGAACAGGTTGAACTGGTCGACCAGCTCCCGGAGTTCGTCCCGGCCGTCGTAATCCAGGCGACGGGTCAGGTCGCCCTCGCCGGACGCCATGTTCTTCAGGGAGTCGATGATCTGCTTCAGGCTGCTGGCGATGGACCGACCAATCACCAGACTGATCAGCACCAGCGACACCACGGCGACCACGGCAATGGTGGCGGCCAGGGCCTGGGCGTTGCTGGAGGCGTCCACGGTCTCGGAGATGGCCGCTTCAAATCGGCTCCGGTTGGCGTCCAGCATGCTGCTCAGGTCGGCCTGAAGCTGCTCGAGACGGGCGGCGTTGCGGGCGGCGTCGTCACCAATGCGACTGAAGTCGGCGCTGCCATCGATGATTGAGGTCGCCAGGCGGGTGGCGTTGTCGTAATAGGCGTTGAGATCCCGCCGCAGTTGTCGCGCGGTGTCGGCCTGGGCCGGATTCAGCTTGGCGATTTCCTGCAAGTTGGCGGTGATGGTGTCGCGATAGCTTTCGGTGGCGGCCAGCTGCTGGTCGTCACCGGTGGCCACCGAACCGTTGATCTGCTGCTCCATCAGTTTGAGCTGACCCTCGTTGATGGTGGTCAGCTCCAGGGTCGGGTACAGGCGGTCCTTGACCTCGGTCAGGCGCACCGAGTTCGAGCGTTCGGTGAGAAAGGCGAAGCCCTGGCTGACGACAAATGCGATGATGGCAATGCCAACCAGCAGGCCAAGTTTCTGAGAAATTTTCAGTGACGAAAGCATAGTGTCTTCCCGATGTGAAAGCGCGGTCGCGGCGCGGGCGGGAGTGTATCGGCGCCATGGAGTCGAACTACAGCGCCAAAGTGTTTCTAATTGTTAATGTTGTGCTGGGCATAGCTGTTAATTCGGAACGGAAATCAGATGCTTGCACCCTGAGCGGAATTCCTGCTGAGGAGGGGGTGCCGCGTTCAGGCGGCGCAGTTGTTATAATGCGATTTCCCGCGCTCCCATTCACCGAATTACAGTGACTTACCCAATGGATGTCTCGCACATAATTGACCCGCTGAACGATGCCCAGCGTGAAGCCGTAACGGCTCAGAATGATCATTTGCTGGTGCTGGCCGGCGCCGGCAGTGGCAAGACCCGGGTGCTGGTGCACCGGATTGCCTGGCTGATGACGGTAGATCGGGTGCCACCCACGGGCATCCTGGCGGTGACCTTCACCAACAAGGCCGCCAAGGAGATGCGCTACCGCATCGAGCAGATGATGGACATCCCGGCCCGCGGGCTCTGGTTCGGCACCTTCCACGGCATCGCCCACCGGCTGTTGCGCTCGCACTGGCAGGACGCCGGTCTGCCGGAAAACTTCCAGGTGCTGGACAGCGACGACCAGCTGCGGCTGATCAAGCGGGTAATGCGGGAAAATCAGATTGATGAAAGCAAGTGGCCGCCCAAGCAGGCCCAGTGGTTCATCAACAGCCAGAAGGACGAGGGGCTGCGGGCCGATCACATCCAGGAAAACCCCGGCGACCATTTCACCTCCACCATGCTGAAGATCTACCGCCAGTACGAAACCCTGTGCCAGCAGGGTGGCCTGGTGGACTTCGGTGAATTGTTGCTGCGCTCCCACGAGCTTTGGCTACACCGGCCGGAACTGCTGGCCCATTACCAGAAGCGGTTCCAGCACATCCTGGTGGACGAGTTCCAGGACACCAACACCATCCAGTACGCCTGGCTGCAGGTGCTGGCCAGCAACCGGGTGCCGCTGACTGTAGTGGGCGACGACGACCAGTCCATCTACGGCTGGCGCGGTGCCAAGATCGAAAACATCCAGCAGTACCAGCGTGACTTCCCCAATTCCCGCATGGTCCGGCTGGAGCAGAATTACCGCTCGACCCAGATGATCCTGAAGGCGGCCAACGCGGTGATCGCCAACAACCAGGGCCGGCTGGGCAAGCAGCTGTGGACCGACGGCCCCGATGGCGAACCGAT
>JBPEXK010000054.1:0-1175 GCA_052031745.1 Marinobacter sp.
GCGGCACAGGCGGCCGGCCTGCCCTGCGTGGCGGTGCGCTACGGCTACAATTTCGGCCGGCCAGTGGACGCCATGGGCGCCGACGCGGTTGTTGATTCGCTGGCTGAGCTTTTGTAATCTCAAGGAAATTACACGTTGATCACTTCTTATCGGGAGATTCCTGCCGTGCAGGGACTGAAGCTGACTGCAGCGCGAGGCATTCTCACCACCCGCGCGACACGATGGTGGCGATGGCGCACTGGCTGAACCAGCCCTGCGGCTGACCGGCAATGAGCCGATCGGCACGCACCCATCCGGGTGGTCCAACACATAACCGACCGCCCGAGCGCAGATCAGACTTCAGGGAAACACAACATGACACCCGAGCAATTTACCGAGCTCGCTAACGCCGGCTTTAACCGCATTCCGGTCTTTCGCGAGGTTCTCGCGGATCTCGATACGCCTCTCAGCACCTACCTGAAATTGGCCAGCGGCCCATACTCCTATCTGTTCGAGTCCGTTCAGGGCGGCGAGAAATGGGGCCGCTACTCCATCATCGGCCTGCCCAGTCACGAAGTTCTGAAGGTGTTCGACCACCGCATTGAAGTGCGCCGCGGCGGTGAACTGGTGGAAGAGGCCGAGGTGGACGACCCGCTGGCGTTCGTTGAGGAGTACCAGGCCCGCTTCAATGCCCCCGACCTGGACCAGCTGCCACGCTTCAACGGCGGCCTGGTTGGTTATTTCGGTTACGACACCGTGCGCTACATCGAGAAGCGCCTGCAAAAGAGCTGCCCGCCGGACAAGATTGGCACGCCGGACATCCTGCTGATGGTGTCGGACGAGATCGTGGTGTTCGACAACCTGCGGGGCAAGCTGCATTTGATCGTGCACGCCGACCCGAGTGTCGACGGCGCCTACGACCAGGCCCTGGCCCGCATCGACGAACTCGAGGGCCAGCTGCACCGCCAGACCGCCGACGCGCCGCGCACCCCGGCGCACCTGCGCGGCAAAACCGTGGACGAGAGCGACTTCGTGTCCGGCTTCAGCCAGGACAAGTTCGAGGCCGCGGTCGGCAAGATCAAGGAATACGTGCTCGACGGCGACGTCATGCAGACGGTGATTTCCCAGCGCATGTCGATCCCGTTCGAGGCACCACCGCTGAACCTGTACCGGTCGCTGCGGGTGCTCAACCCCTC
>JBPEXK010000005.1:0-2017 GCA_052031745.1 Marinobacter sp.
ACCCTGACTACTCGCAACCAGTTGCAGATGCCGGAAGCCATCGAGATGAGTTTGGTGGACGGTCCCTTCCGCAATCTCAGCGGCCGCTGGCACTTCAAACCACTGGACGACAACGCCTGCAAGGTGATCCTGTCCCTGGAGTTTGAATTCAGCGGGTCGCTGTCGCGGATGGCGTTTGGTTCGGTGTTCAGTCAGGCCGCCACCACCCTGGTCGATGCCTTCTGCAAACGGGCCGACCAGTTGTATCAGGGAGCGGTGTGATGCTGAAAGTGGAAGTGGCCTACGCCCGCCCCGATCGTCAGGAGATTGTTCCTGTCACTGTGCCCGACGGCACTACGGCCTTGGAGGCGGTGAAACTGTCAGGGATTGTCGAGAGCTTCCCCGAGATCGATCCGGACGGCATCGACATGGGTATCTTCGGCAAGGTGATCAAGAAACCGGCGGAGCATCCGCTTCGACAAGGGGATAGGGTGGAGCTCTATCGCCCGCTCAAGATCGATCCCAAGCAGGCGCGTTTGAACCGGGCCAAGAAGAAAACCTGACCCCTAGCCGGCAAGCTTAGTAGGCCGGCGTTTCCTCAAGCAGCTGAGCTTCGTAGTGGGAGAAGCTGTCGTCGTTGTAGTAGACGATGATGCGCTGCTCTTCGATGTCGCCGCCCTCACGCTGGAAGGTGTAGACGTAGTATTCCCGGGACGGGTCCACCGGGTTCAGCATCAGCGGCGTTCCCATCACCGCGTGCACCTGGCTGCGAGGCATGCCTTCGGTCAGTGCAGTCAGCTCTTCATCGGTCACAATGTTGCCTTGCTGGACGTTGATTTTATACACGCCAGGAAAGACACATCCGCCGAGGATGAGAGTGAGAATCAGAGCTGTGAGCTTTTGCATCGCGGGGGGAAATCCTCTATCTTAAAATCGCCTGCCCGAGGCAGGTGTGGCACGGGGTAACCGTTTCAAGGCGGCTTCATCATACCGGAAGCCGAGAGACACACCAAAGAGTGAATCGTAACATGTCATCTGAAAACACCGAACTGCGCAAAGTCGGTCTAAAAGTTACTCTGCCGAGAGTGAAAATCTTCAATATTCTGGAGAATTCTGAAGACCATCACCTCAGTGCCGAGGACGTTTACAAGAAGCTGCTGGAACAGGGCGATGACGTGGGACTGGCCACCGTGTATCGGGTTCTGACGCAATTCGAAGCGGCGGGCCTGGTGCTGCGCCATAACTTCGAAGGTGGCCACGCGGTGTTCGAGATGGCCGGTAACGACCATCACGATCACATGGTCTGCACCCAGACCGGTGAGGTCATTGAGTTTGTTGACGACATCATCGAAGAGCGTCAGCAGAAGATCGCCAAGGAACATGGCTACGAGATCGTTGACCACAGCCTGATCTTGTACGTAAAGCCGATCAAGAAGTAAAAAAAGGGGCGGGTTTGTAGCCCGCCCCAAACAGCTCTCAACTTGAGAGGGGATAGTGTTCTGGTGCCCTAGTGATGGGTGGCTTGTCCCTTCGAAAACATCTCCCGGGCATGCGCAATGGTGTGTTCGGTCATATCTACCCCGCCCAGCATTCTCGCCACTTCATCAATCCGGCCTTTGTCGTCCAGCGTCTCGATTTTCGAGAAGGTGGCGTCGCGCTCGGTGAACTTGCTGACAAACAGGTGCTGATGGCACTGGGCTGCCACTTGCGGCAGATGAGTCACGCACAGGACCTGGCCGTTGCTGCCCAGGGTGCGCAGCAGGCGGCCGACCACTTCGGCGGTGCCACCGCCAATGCCCACATCCACCTCGTCAAACACCAGGGTTGGGGTGGTGGAGGTTTGCGCCACCACCACCTGGATCGCCAGGCTGATGCGTGACAGTTCACCACCGGAGGCCACCTTGGCCAGCGGGCGGGCCGGCTGGCCCGGGTTGGCGCTGACCAGGAATTCGATGTCCTGCAGGCCATGGGGGGCGGGTTCGTCGTTGCTGTTGCGGCTCAGGTGCGTGACAAACTGCATGGACGGCATGCTGAGCTG
>JBPEXK010000055.1:0-2698 GCA_052031745.1 Marinobacter sp.
ATGGACAGGCAGAACAGTAGCGGGTCGTAGCGCAGGGACGGGCCAATCTGCATGGCCGCCATGCCCAGATAGTGCATGGCGCCGATCCCCGCGCCGACAGCAACACCACCGGTTAGCAGCCGGGCGCGGGTCAGCCGCTGGCGCGAGAGCAGGCTCAGGGTGATCCAGGATGCGACCAGGCTGGGTGCGGCCGAAAGTGCGGTAATGCCGGGGTGGTAATGCACGTGGGTCGGCATGGCAAAAGCAAGCATGCCGATGAAGTGCATGGACCAGATGCCAAAACCGAGGGACGCGGAGCCGGTAATCAGGTGCAGCCGCTCCATCAGCCCGGAGGTACTGCGCCTGGCTGCGGCCGCCAGGGTCAAGGCCATGTAGGAGGCGCCAATGGCAATGGCCAGCGATAGCAGAACCAGCAGGGGATCGTAATGGCCGGTGAGGAGTTGGGCTTCGTCCGGGTGGTGCAACAGAAAGAACTGACTTAACAACGACACAGGGGGCGCTCGAGCAGGCAAGGGTTGAATAGGAGCCTAAGTGTACAGAGACGTGACCGATGTGCCACTTCAGTGCGTAACTTTATGAGTGGTTTATGAAAAGGGAGCAAAAGCGATATTCAGTCGGTTTATTTCGAACATTCATTGGCCCGCGGTTGAACTCTGGTCAATCGGTGCGATAGTTATCCCATCAGTTGGAAAGCGACGGAAAGGAGGCAGACCATGTCAAACGACAGCCTGAATACCTTGTCCAGCCTGGAGGCAGGAGGTAAACACTACCACTACTACAGCCTGCCAAAGGCGGCTGAGACCCTCGGGGACCTGAATAGATTGCCATTCTCGCTGAAGGTTCTGATGGAGAACCTGCTGCGCAACGAGGATGGCACGACGGTCGATCGCAGCCACATCGATGCCATGGTGCAGTGGCTGAAAGATCGCAAGTCGGACACCGAAATCCAGTTCCGGCCCGCGCGGGTACTGATGCAGGATTTCACCGGGGTGCCCGGAGTGGTGGACCTTGCCGCCATGCGCGAAGCGGTCAAGAAAGCCGGTAAGGATCCGGCGCTGATCAACCCGTTGTCGCCGGTGGATCTGGTGATTGACCACTCGGTGATGGTGGACAAGTTTGGTGATGCCTCGGCTTTCAAGGACAACGTCGCCATCGAGATGGAGCGCAATCAGGAGCGCTACGAATTCCTGCGTTGGGGCCAGCAGGCCTTCGACAACTTCCGCGTGGTGCCCCCCGGCACCGGCATCTGTCACCAGGTCAACCTGGAATACCTGGGCAAGACCGTGTGGTCCAAGGACGACAACGGCAAGACCTTCGCTTACCCGGATACCCTGGTCGGCACCGACTCCCACACCACCATGATCAATGGCCTGGGCATCCTGGGTTGGGGCGTTGGTGGCATCGAAGCGGAAGCCGCCATGCTGGGGCAGCCGGTGTCGATGCTGATTCCCGAAGTGGTCGGTTTCAAAATCACCGGCAAGCTGCGTGAGGGCATCACCGCTACCGATCTGGTGCTGACGGTTACCGAAATGCTGCGCAAGAAAGGCGTGGTGGGTAAGTTTGTCGAATTCTACGGCGATGGCCTGAAAGACATGCCGGTGGCGGACCGGGCCACCATTGCCAACATGGCTCCAGAATATGGTGCCACCTGTGGCTTCTTCCCGGTGGACGACCAAACCCTCACCTACATGCGCCTGACCGGGCGTGAGGACGACCAGATCGCACTGGTGGAAGCCTATGCCAAGGCCCAGGGCCTGTGGCGCGAACCCGGCCATGAGCCGGTCTATACCGACACCCTGGCGTTGGACATGGGCGAGGTGGAAGCCAGCCTGGCCGGGCCGAAGCGGCCCCAGGACCGGGTGGCGCTGAAAGACATGAAATCCTCTTTCGAACTGCTGATGGAAACCGCCGAAGGCCCGGCGGAAACCCGCGAAGGCAAGCTGGAATCCGAGGGCGGCCAGACCGCGGTTGGTGTCGATGACAGTTACCGCCATGCCTCCAGTCAGCTCCTGGAACTGGATGGCGAGAAATCCCGTCTCGATCCGGGTGCCGTGGTGATTGCGGCCATCACCTCCTGCACCAACACCTCCAACCCCAGTGTCATGATGGCCGCCGGCCTGATTGCCCGCAAAGCGGTGGAGAAAGGCTTGAAGACCAAGCCCTGGGTGAAGACGTCGTTGGCGCCGGGCTCGAAAGTGGTGACCGATTACCTGAAAGTGGCCGGCCTGGACGACGATTTGGACCAACTCGGGTTCAACCTGGTGGGTTATGGCTGCACCACCTGTATCGGTAACTCCGGCCCCTTGCCGGACCCGGTAGAGAAAGCCATCAACGACGGCAATCTCACCGTGGCTTCGGTGCTGTCCGGCAACCGTAACTTCGAGGGCCGGGTGCATCCCCAGGTGAAAACCAACTGGCTGGCGTCGCCGCCCCTGGTGGTTGCCTATGCCCTGGCCGGCAATGTGCGCCTGGACATGAACAAGGACCCGCTGGGTACCGACAAGGACGGTAACCCGGTGTACCTGAAAGACCTGTGGCCGAGCCAGCAGGAAATTGCCGAGGCGGTGGAGCAGGTGAAAACCGGCATGTTCCGCAAGGAGTACGCCGAGGTGTTCGACGGCGATGCCACCTGGCAGGCGATCAAAGTGCCCGAGAGCAAGGTGTACGAATGGTCGGATCAGTCCACGTACATTCAACA
>JBPEXK010000056.1:0-1850 GCA_052031745.1 Marinobacter sp.
TTCAGGGTGGCAAGTGCCAGGTTGAAAAAGCTCTGTTTGCCACCACTGCTTACTAGGATTTGATTGGCTTCGTAATCCAGGCCGTTGTCCCGTTTGAACTTCGCAATAATCGCTTTCTTCAGGGCCGGCGTACCATCCACAGCCGTGTATTTCGTCTGGCCGTTGTTGATGGCTTCAATAGCTGCCTGTTTGATGTGATCGGGGGTGTCGAAGTCCGGCTCGCCCGCACCGAGGCCAATGATGTCCTGGCCGGCCGCACGAAGTTCCGCGGCTTTGTTGGTGACTGCGAGGGTGGGAGAGGGCTTGATAGCCTGTACTCGGCTGGAAAGTTGAAGGTCCAAACTTGCGCTCCTTAAAGCTGCGTCTGATAGGGCTACGGCGGGCGGAAATCAGTGCCTTAGCGGATTTTCTCCCGGCCGCCGGTTGTCCCGATGGTATCATGAAGCCGGCATAACGCTAAATTTCTGGGCAGTGTCGCCAAGGCGTGATCCCACTGACCAAAACCGGAGGTGTTACACCCATTATGGCCAACAATACGCCGAGTAGCGCAAAAGAGGGCAGTTTCAGGGTTGATTCGCCCTACAAACCCGCTGGCGACCAGCCGACGGCCATTGCCGGCCTGGTGGATGGCATCCAATCCGGGCTGGCGCACCAGACTCTGTTGGGGGTGACTGGCTCCGGGAAAACCTTCACCGTCGCCAATGTCATTGAGCAGATCCAGCGGCCAACCATCATCATGGCTCACAACAAGACCCTGGCGGCGCAGTTGTATGGTGAGTTCCGTGAATTCTTTCCGGATAACTCGGTGGAGTATTTCGTTTCCTACTACGACTACTACCAGCCCGAAGCCTACGTGCCTTCGTCTGACACCTTCATCGAGAAGGACGCCTCCATCAACGAGCACATCGAACAGATGCGACTGTCTGCCACTAAGGCGTTGCTGGAGCGGCCCGATGCCATCATCGTGGCGACCGTGTCTTCTATTTATGGTCTGGGCGATCCCCAGTCCTACCTGAAAATGATGCTGCACCTGGACCGGGGCGATCAGATCGACCAGCGCTTCATACTGCGTCGGTTGGCGGAGCTGCAGTACACCCGCAATGACATCGAATTTCACCGCGCCAACTACCGGGTGCGAGGCGATGTCATCGATGTCTTCCCGGCGGAATCCGAAAAGGAGGCCATCCGCATCGAGTTGTTCGATGACGAGGTGGAGAACCTCAGCTACTTCGATCCGCTCACCGGGGAAGTGCTGCGCCGGGTACCCCGGGTGACCATCTACCCGAAATCCCACTACGTGACCCCGCGCCAGACGGTATTGGATGCAGTCGAGAATATTCGGGTGGAGCTGGATGAACGGTTGAAGCAGCTGCGGGACAACAACCGGCTGGTGGAAGCGCAGCGACTGGAGGAGCGCACCCGCTACGACATCGAGATGATGCTGGAGCTGGGTTACTGCAACGGCATCGAAAACTACTCGCGCTACCTCTCGGGCCGACGTCCGGGGGAGGCGCCGCCAACCCTGTTCGATTACATCCCGCCCAACGCCCTGTTGGTGGTGGACGAATCCCACGTCACCATTCCCCAGATCGGCGCCATGTACAAAGGTGACCGCTCCCGTAAGGAAACCCTGGTGGAGTACGGCTTCCGGTTGCCCTCGGCGCTGGACAACCGGCCAATGAAGTTTGACGAGTGGGAGCGCATCGCCCCGCAGATGATTTTTGTTTCGGCGACCCCGTCCACCTACGAGGCCGAGCACGCCGGCCAGGTGGTGGAGCAGGTGGTGCGGCCGACCGGGCTGCTGGATCCGGAGATTGAGGTGCGTCCGGCCTCAACCCAGGTGGACGACC
>JBPEXK010000057.1:0-3318 GCA_052031745.1 Marinobacter sp.
GTGCCCGGGCGCACCAGTGCCGGCACCTGGTAGCAAAGGGATTTACCGCCCCCAGTGGGCATCAGCACCAGGGCATCGCCACCGTTGGCCACTTCGCGGATGATTTCGCCCTGCAGCGGCCGGAACGCCTCGTAACCGAATACCTCGTGGAGCACCTGCTCCGGATCCCGGTGCGGTGTGGTCGGTCGTTCAGTGCTGAGTTGCTCAAAATCCTGTTCAAAGTGCATAAGGTAACCGGTTTTCAGGCGTGGTCGCCGGGAAGTTTGCGGGCGCGAATATCGTGGGCGGCGATGATACCAGATTCGCCTTCGGCGGTGGGTAACATCGCTGCGACCGGTGGAGGCAAAGAAGTTCGAGAAACGCTACAATACCGCGTTTTTAACCACCGTTTAGCGGGATTCTGTGAAAGACACTGATAACAACAGGGCTTCCATGCAGGAATTTGATGCCATCCGTCCCTATTCGGACGAAGAGACCGGCCCGGCCATTCAGCGCCTGGTGAACGACCAGGAATTTCTCGACATGATCGGCCGCTTCAAGTCGCCGACCCTGGCCCGCTGGGCCCCGGCCATGCTGCGGGTGTTCATCCGGCGTTGGCTGCTCAGTAATTTTGGCCAGTACCACCGGGTAGACGATCTGCAAGCCCGACTCTCATCCTACGTGGGCGAGCTGGTGGACGGTACCACCTCACGGGTAACCGTCAGTGGCCTGGAGCACCTGGACAAAAACAGCGCGCACCTGTTCATTTCCAACCATCGCGACATCGTTTTCGACCCGATGGTGGTCAACTACCTGCTGTTCCAGAACGGGTTCCACACCACGCGCATTGCCATCGGCGATAACCTGCTGTCCAACCGCGTATTCGCCGAAATGATGCGCTTGAACAAGAGCTTTGTGGTGCGGCGCAACATGACCAGCCCACGGGAAATGCGCGATGCCTACCTGACGCTGTCTGGCTTCATCAACCACAGCATCGACACCAACAACAGCATCTGGATCGCCCAGCGGGAAGGGCGGGCCAAAGACGGCCTGGACTTCACGGACCCGGCCATCATCAAGATGTTCTACATGAGTCGGAAGAAAAGCGGCCTGAGTTTCGGCGAGGCCATGAACCGGCTGCATGTGGTGCCCGTGTCCATTGCCTACGAGTACGATCCCTGCGACGTCGACAAGGCCCGGGAACTGGAAACCAAGGCACGCACCGGCAGCTACACCAAGGCCGAGGGTGAGGACACCAACCAGATCATGAAGGGCCTGACCGGGTTCAAGGGCCACGTGCACGTGCATTTCGGCAAGCCGATCCAGAACGCGCCGGACGATGCCAAGGCCATGTCCGCGCTGATCGACCGGGAGATGCACGCCAATTACCACCTGCATGCGTCCAACCTGGTGGCGTATCAGATGCGCGGAGTGCACCCCGATGCCCACGCCACGCCTGAAAAAGTCAGCGACACCGTGGTTACCGCCGAGGCCTGGTCACCGGCGGAAATGGAAGCGGCTGAAGCGGAAATGGAACGGCGCCTGGAGGGCTGCGACCCTGCCATTCGACCGTATCTGTTGGATATGTACGCCAACCCCGTGGTGACGGCGCTTGAAGCCAACGGCGAGTCCGACAAAACCAAGTAAACCCAGTGATTCATTTATCGACGTCAACGAGGTGTTGAGTGCAGGATCTTGACTACATCGAACTGGAAACCGCACCGAATCCCACTGCCGCAGTTATCTGGCTGCACGGCCTGGGCGCAAGCGGTCACGATTTTGAGCCGGTAGTCCCAGAGCTTGGGCTGCCCGAAGGTGCCGCGGTCCGGTTCATCTTCCCCCATGCGCCGAATTTGCCGGTGACCATCAATGGCGGCATGCGCATGCCGGCCTGGTACGACATCAAGGCCATGGACATCGACCGGGTGGTCGACACCGAGCAGCTGATGGCCTCCGCCGACGCCGTGGCCAAACTGATTGATCGGGAGATTGAGCGCGGCGTGGCCTCTGAAAACATCGTCATCGCCGGCTTCTCACAGGGCGGCGCCGTGGCTTATGAATTGGGACTCAGCTATCCCCGTCGCTTGGCCGGCGTGCTGGCGTTGTCCACCTATTTCGCCACCGAAAAAACCGTGAAGCCTTCGAGCGCCAACGCCGGCATTCCAATCGCGGTTTACCACGGCACGTTCGACCCGATGGTGCCGGAGGCCCTGGGCGTTCGTAGCGTGGAGTCCCTGAAAGCCATGGGCTACGAGCCGACTTACCAGACCTTCCCGATGGAGCATAGCGTGTGCCTCGAGGAAGTGGTCGATATCGGTCGATTCATCGCCAAACACGCCCTGTAACGGGTTAGTGGCCGGAGGCTTTCCAAACTGCGTGCTGGCGCTCGGCGAGGATGTCCTGATACAGGTCGCTGTACTGCCGGGCGCTACGGTTCCAGGAATAGTCTCCGGCCATGGCGTTTTCCTGCAGCCGGCGCCAGGCCCGGCGATTGCCAAAGTACTTCACGGCGCGCTCAATGGCGGTGAGAAACGCCGAGGCGTCCGGGATATCGAAACAGAAGCCGTTGGCGATATCGCTGTCACTGTCGATGGGATCAAACACGGTATCCTTGAGCCCGCCAACCCGATGCACGATCGGTAGGGTGCCGTAGTGAAGCCCGTAAAGCTGGTTCAGGCCGCAGGGCTCAAACCGTGAGGGCATCAGCAGCAGATCACTGCCGGCGGTGATCTGGTGGGCCAGCGGCTCGTCGTAATCCGCAGTCACCGACAACTGCCGCGGCCAGGCTTCGGCCAGCGTTCGCAACGCGTCCTCGTAACGCGGCTCGCCCGATCCGGTTCCGGAGCCCAGCAATGCCATTTGATAGCCCCTGCGGAGCAGCGCGGGCATCACCGCCAACAGCCAATCCAATCCCTTCCGTTCGACAAAGCGGCCAATGAAGCCAAACAGTGGTGCCTCGCTGGCCTCGAACCCGAGTTTGCGCTGCAAATCCGCCCGGCAGAGCTGTTTGCTCTTAAGCTGGTCCGGGCCGTAGTCCCGGGCAATGTAGCTGTCCTTTTCCGGATCCCAGACTCGGGTGTCGATGCCATTGAGGATACCGGTCAGGGCCCGGCGACGTTGCCGGAGCAGGTCCTCCAGGCCGCAACCGAATTCGGGGGTCTGAATCTCCCCGGCGTAACCGGGGCTCACAGTGGTGATTCGGTCGCTGAATACCAGCCCTCCCTTGATAAAGGCCAGTTGCCCCTGGTGCTCGAGCAAATCGAAACTCCAGAGGTGCTCGGCCAGGCCAAGGTTGCGGAAGGTGTCGCGGGGGAATAGCCCCTGGTCGGCCAGGTTATG
>JBPEXK010000058.1:0-1785 GCA_052031745.1 Marinobacter sp.
AGCGATATTGACGTGACCGACCAGTACCGAGAGAACCGCGACGTGGCCCTGGGGCTGCCGCTGAGGAAAGCACAAGGAGACAGGATGTCCGAGCAAGACACGCCAACGCGCACCGCGGACCAGAGCCGCCAGCACATCAGCGCCGCTCCGCTGCTGCGGGCCATGGACGCCGAGCTGGAGTTCGCCGACAGCGGCGACATGCAGCAGTTTTTGGAAGAAGCGGGCCAGACCCTGAAAGCGGCCGTGGCCGGGCTGCTGGCCCTGCACCAGTGCGAGGATCAACGCCACCAGGCGTTGCGCACCCGGCTGCAACCCATTGAGGACAACCCCCTGCGTCTGGGCGACGGCTACCCCGACACCATCCAGACCCTGTTCGCCAGCCGCCGCAGCCCGGTGCATCTGTCCGCCCCGGCCGCCGTGCGCGAGAGCCTGGAGAGCCTGCAACACCATCAACTGGCGACCCAGGCGGCGATCCAGGAGGCACTGGAGGCCATCCTGCACGCCTTCTCCCCGGAAGCCCTGCTACGCCGGTTCCACGGCTACCGGCGCGGCTTGGGTCAGAGCGAGGACGAGGGCCGCTGGGCCTGGGAGATGTACCAGCACTATTACCGGGAATTGAAATCGAGTCGTCAGCGCGGCTTCGAGCGCCTGTTCCAAGAGGTGTTCGACCAGGCTTACGACCAAAACCTGCGCCAATTACAGAGGGATGCGCTGTCATGAAGTACTGCAAATGGAGCTTGCTGACAATCGTGCTCGTGCTTGTGGGCTGTAGCACGCCATACAACGCGGTGACCAAGACCGCCAAGGTGCTCTGGGACCCGGACATTCCGGTGGGCTACCCGGAGGACCAGCCCACTCGGGTCGACCTGACCATGGTGGCCGAACCCAACGTGAATCCGAACGAATCCCTGGCCCCGACGCCCATCGCCTTCCAGGTGATCGAGATGCGCGACAGCTCGCTGCTGATGGCCGGGGACTTCGATTCCCTGCTCACCGACCTCGAGGATTCCCTCGGGCAGAACTACGTCGACCACAGCGATTACTCCCTGGTGCCCGGCCAGTTCAAGTTCGTGGAGCCGTTCAACATCAGTGCCGACACCCGGTTTGTGGGTGTGATCGCCTTCTACGCCTACCCGAACCTGTCCCAGTGGAAGAAAGTGGTCAAGGTGGACCCCATCGGTGGCCGCTACCACTTGCTGGTGAACCTGCGCGAGCGGGAAATTCAACTCAAGCACTCGGATGAAACCTGATGGCTACCTCCAGTCGAGTGGTGTGGAGCGATGGCCTGTTCATCAAACCCCAGCACTTCCAGCAGCAGCAACGGTACCTGGAACACCAGATCAACGAGCGGGCCCTGGCGGTTTCCGACTATCTGTACGGCTTCAGTGAGCTGGAGCTGAACGCCGAGTACCTGAGTTTCGGCCGGATTGGCCTGGTGCGCGCCGCCGGCCTGTTCCCCGACGGTACCCGGTTCAGCCTGCCCCTGGACGACGTCATGCCCGAACCCCTGGAGATCACCGACGCGTCGGTGGCCAACCAGGTGGTGTACCTGGCCTTGCCTCTGGGCAGCGATACCCTGGCGGAAGTGGCCTGGCCCGACGCCCCGAACGCCGGCCGGTTTCGCGCCCGCAGTGCCGAGCTGCGGGACCTGCACTCGATCGACGGCGACGCCCACACCATCGACGTCGCCGGGGTGGCGCCGACGCTCAAACTGGAGCGGGAAGACCGCAGCGCCTACGCGACCCTGGCCATTGGCCGGATTCTGGAGAAGCGGCCGGACGGCAG
>JBPEXK010000059.1:0-5593 GCA_052031745.1 Marinobacter sp.
TGTACTTCGCGGAAGGCGTCCTGTACCGGCTGCGGCGGCTGGGTGCTTTCAACGTTGACCCGCACGATCTCCAGACCGGTGCCGTACTCCCCAAGGAAACGCTGCAGACGCTGCTCAACCCGAACGGCCAGCTCAGCACGACCTTCGGTCAGCACGTCATCCAGGGAGGAACTGCCTACTTCGTGACGCAGCGCACTGTCGGTGGCGAACGCCAACGCCTGGTTGGAATCACGAACGTTGAGGACGTAGGCCTTGGCATCGGCAACCCGGTACTGGACCTGCAGGTCGACGGTTACCAGGTTCTCGTCCTGGGTCAGCATCTGGCCACTGGACTCGGCGGTACGGACGTTGGTTACCCGCACTTTGGTAACGTCATCAATCAGCGGCACCTTGAACCGCAGACCCGGGTTCTCGGTGCGGTTGAACTCACCGAACCGCAGAACCACGGCCCGCTCCTGCTCGTCCACGGTGTAGAACGACTGGAAGATCGCGTAGCCGACAACCAGAATGGCCGCCAGCGCAAGAATCGCACCGAAACCGCCAGAGCTGCCGCCGGTGCTGCCACCGCCACCGGATTTGCTGCCCTTGCCGCCCAGCATCCGATTGAGTTTGTCGAGACCCTTCTTCAGCGCCTCATCGAGGTCTGGTGGCCCCTGATCATCGCCGCGACGACCACCGGTACCCCAGGGGTCGTTGTCGTTGCGGTTTCCACCCGGTTCGTTCCAGGCCATAGTGCTCTCCGTTCCTGACTTATAGAATGGCTGCAAATACTAGGGATTTATCGGCGCCCCGGCAATAGCTTACCCGGTTTCAGGGCTGGCCGCTGTCGAGACGCACCGATTCTTCTTTGACCCCGGCCCGGCTCAGTATCTGCAGCCAGTCCCGGTTCTGCAAACGCACCTCCAATACCGCGTCGCCAGTGTCCCGGTGCTCCTCGCTCACCACCGACCCGGCCTGGTGCAACAGTGCCCGCAGTTTGCCGTCGGTGGGGCCCAGCAGTACAAAATAATGCACCACGTCTTCCGCCAACCGCTCGACCACGGCGTCAAACAATCCGTCCAGGCCCTCGCCCGTGACCGCCGACACCCACGCCCGCACCGGCACCCCATCCTCGTTGCGCTCAATGCGCGGCTGGAAGCCGTCCAACAGATCGATTTTGTTGAACACCTGCAGCACCGGTATCTCGTCGGCTCCGATCTCCGCCAGCACTTCCTCAACCTGCTCGATGTTTTCGTCCCGACGGTCGTCGTGACAGTCGATCACGTGCATCAACAGTGAGGCTTGGGTGGTTTCCTCCAGGGTTGCCCGGAAGGCCTCCACCAGTTTGTGGGGCAGGTGTCGGATGAACCCTACGGTGTCAGCCATCACCACCGGCCCGATGTCCGGCAATTCCAGCCGACGCAGGGTTGGATCCAGGGTCGCGAACAACTGGTCTGCCGCATATACGCTGGAAGTGGTGATTCGGTTGAACAGCGTCGACTTGCCGGCGTTGGTGTAGCCCACCAGCGACACGGTCGGAATATCGGCACGGGATCGGGCTCGACGGCCCTGGTTACGCTGGCGCCGCACCTTTTCCAGACGCTTGTGAATCGACTTGATGCGCTCCCTCAGCAGCCGGCGGTCGGTTTCCAACTGGGTTTCACCAGGACCGCGCAAGCCGATACCACCTTTTTGCCGCTCGAGGTGGGTCCAGCCCCGAACCAGCCGGGTCGACATGTGTTCAAGCTGGGCCAGCTCAACCTGCAATTTGCCCTCGTGGGTGCGCGCGCGCTGAGCAAAGATGTCGAGAATCACGCCGGTCCGATCGAGCACGCGGCACTTCAAGTCCCGCTCGATGTTTCGTTCCTGACTGGGGCTGAGGGCGTGATTGAACAGAACAACATCGGCGCCGCTGGCGCTGATGGCATCACGAATTTCTTCCAGCTTGCCTTCACCGACAAAAAGACGCGGGCTGGGCTGCTTGCGGGAACCGTTGACGATGGCAACGGGCTCGACGCCTGCCGAGGTTACCAACTCCCGGAATTCGCCGGGGTCTTCGGTATCTTCATAGGAGGTGAAGTCGATGTGGACGAGTACCGCCCGCTCACCAACATCCGGACGCTCAAACAAGTAGGGTAAACTCCGAAACGGTCAAATGGCTTACTTCAGAAAAACAAACACCCGCGTCCTTCCAAACCATCGGGTTCTTCAGCGACGCGGGTGATAACACCGGCAATCCGGGCAAATCAGTCTTCCAACTCACCTTCACCGGCCGGGTTCTGCTGCGGAATACGCACGTTGCGAGCAGGCACCACGGTGGAAATAGCGTGCTTGTAGACCATCTGGCTGACAGTGTTTTTCAGCAAAATCACGAACTGGTCAAAAGATTCAATCTGGCCTTGCAGCTTGATGCCGTTGACCAGGAAGATAGAAACCGGGATGCGCTCTTTCCGCAAGGCGTTCAAGTAAGGGTCTTGTAACGAGTGCCCTTTTGACATGTGTATTCTCCTGTTTTTAGTAAATGCAGATCGTCATTTGTCAGAATTAAATGTGGTGCGAAGTATGATTTTTTTCAAGGCAGCCTCCGCGATATATTCTTCTTCGCTATAGAGCCACTCGACGTCAGACCACTTTCGCAACCAGGTTAACTGCCGTTTTGCCAGTTGGCGCGTCGCGGCGACGCCCTTGCCGACAAACGTGTCGTAATCGACCTCGCCAGCCAGGAACGACCAGGCTTGGCGATAACCGACGCACCGCATGGAGGGTAAGTCCGGGTGCAGGTCACCCCGATCCATCAGCGAGCGCACTTCGTCGAGAAAACCGGCATCCAACATGCTTATAAAGCGCTGATGAATTCTCTCGTGCAGCGTCCGCCGCTCGGTTGGCACCACGGCAAGCTGCGTGACAGTATACGGAAGGGAGCCCACCTCGTCTGCCTGCCATTGAGTGAAATAGGTGTAATCCTCCACACCCTGGGCTTGTAATTTCCGCGCCGCTGGGTCTTCCGCCTGCCAGAACGAAGAAATCGGCTTACCGGTCAGGCGGATTACCTCCAGTGCCCGCAACAGACGCTGGCGGTTGTTGGGGTGAATCAACCGGGCCGCCACCTCGTCCTGGTCCGTGAGCTCCTGATGCAACGCCGGCCAACCGCGCTGCTCCGCTTCCAGTTCCAGTTGACGGCGTAGCTGCGGGTCTGCCGCTGGTAGTCCGGACATGCCGTGCATCAGCGCCTTGAAGTACATCATGGTGCCGCCCACCAGCAAGGGAATGCGCCCGGCCTCGGTAATGCGGGCCATTTCGGCCAGGGCATCCCGGCGAAAATCCGCCGCCGAATAGGTGTCCGCCGGGTCGCAGATGTCGATCAACCGGTGCGGCGCCCGTGCCAACTCGTCCGCTGAGGGTTTGGCGGTGCCGATATCCATACCACGATAGATCATGGCCGAGTCGACACTGATGATGTCGCAGGGCAAGCGCTCACACAGCTGGATAGCCAGATCGGTTTTGCCGGAAGCGGTCGGGCCCATCAGAAAAATGGCGGGCGGCAGCTCCGGGGCGGAATCCTGGAATTCGGCCATGACGGATCAGCGCCCCCGCAGGAACAGCTTATCCAGCTCAGACAGCGTGACCAGGGTCCAGGTCGGCCGGCCGTGGTTACACTGGCCACTGCGCTCGGTGGCTTCCATGTCCCGCAACAGCGAATTCATCTCCGGAATGGTGAGCTGGCGATTGGCGCGCACCGAGCCATGACAGGCCATGGTGCCCAGCAACTCATGGGTAACCGCTTCGACCCGGTCACTCTGGCCATGCTCGATGAGATCGGCCAGCACGTCACGCACCAGTTGCTCGGTATCGGCACCTCGCAGCAACGCTGGCACCTGGCGGACCGCCAGGGTCTCGGGGCCGATCCGTTCGATCTGCAGGCCGAGCTGGCGCAATTCCTCGCCGTGGGTTTCCGCCAGCGCGGCTTCCTTCTGGCTCACCGCCAGGGACAGCGGCACCAGCAGCGGCTGGCTCTTGAGATCCTGCTCCGCCAACGCCCGTTTCATGCGCTCGTAGGTAATGCGTTCATGGGCGGCGTGCATATCTACCACGATCATACCGGCCTTGCCCTGGGCCAGGATGTAGATCCCGTGCAACTGGGCGATGGCATAGCCCAGGGGTGGTTCTTCATCGCCGTCCATGGGCGGTGTCGGCATGGCTTGGGTTGGGCTGGCTGGCGAGGGCTGGGCCCCGGTATCGACACCACCGCCGGCATTCAGAGAGTTATAGAACGCCATCTGGTCACTGGCGCGCCACTCCTGCTGGGGCTGCCCGGCTGGCGGGTATGAAGCTCCGCCCCCGGGCGCTGGCTGGCCGCCAAACCCGGACGACGGCAGTCCGGCCTGGGCGCCGGCCCAGGACGGCGCGGGCTGGGCCTGCTGGCCCGCCATGGCCGGGTCGGCTCCGGCGCCCTCCCGCACCACCGACTGGGCGACGGCGCCGCGCAGATGATCGTCCGGCCGCACGTCGGCCAGCGCCTTGTGCAGGGTCCGGAAAATGAAATCGTGCACCAGCCGGCCATCGCGGAATCGCACTTCGTGCTTGGTCGGGTGCACGTTGACATCGACACTGGCGGGGTCCACTTCCAGATACAGCACAAAGGCCGGGTGCCGGTTGTTGTACAGCACATCCCGATAGGCCTGGCGCACCGCGTGCGCCACCAGGCGGTCACGGATGACCCGGCCATTGACGAAGAAATACTGCAGATCCGCCTGACTGCGGGAAAAGGTTGGCAGCGCCACCCAGCCCCAGAGTCTCAGCCCGGTGGCTTCAGCGTCGATGACCACGGCGTTGTCGATAAACTGCTGGCCACACAGGGCCCCGATACGGCGTTCCTTGTCCACCGGCGTTGCTGCCGGGCGCAGGCTTTGCACCACCCGCTGGTTGTGCCGCAAGGTGAAACCAGCGTCGAATCGACTCAGGGCCTGGCGCCGAACGCACTCCTCGACGTGATTGAATTCGGTTTTTTCGGTACGCAGGAATTTGCGGCGCGCCGGGGTGTTGAAGAACAGGTCGCGCACTTCCACGGTGGTACCCACCGGGTGCGCCGCCGGGGTGATCCGGGCGTCCATGTCGCGGCCTTCGACCTCCACCCGGGAGGCCGCTTCCTGGGCGGCCGTGCGCGAGGTCAGAGTCAGCCGGGACACGGAGCTGATACTAGCCAGCGCCTCGCCCCGAAAGCCCAGGGATGCCACCGCCTCGAGATCATCCAGACTGACGATTTTGCTCGTGGCATGGCGACTGAGCGCCAGGGGCAGGTCCTGTTCCTCGATACCGCTGCCGTCGTCCCGGACTCGAATTAGCTTAACGCCGCCCTGCTCGATTTCCACGTCGACCCGGTCGGCACCGGCATCGAGGGCGTTTTCTACCAGTTCCTTGACGACAGACGCGGGACGCTCCACCACTTCGCCGGCCGCGATCTGGTTCGCAAGCCGTGGCGAGAGCAATTGAATGGGGGGCATGTTTCGGGACAACCTCTTGATCAGGACGCGGGAATTCGAATGGTCTGCCCTACCATAACACGGTCGTCCTGCAAGCCGTTAAACTGCATCAGTTCACTGACGGTGGTCTGATT
>JBPEXK010000060.1:0-1385 GCA_052031745.1 Marinobacter sp.
ATCCGATCCCGGAATGGCAGTGGCCACGGATGACCATGACCTTCGAAGCCGAGAGTGACATCGACCTGTCCGCGCTCAAACCCGAGCAACGCATTCAATTCCGCCTGCGGGAAACCGCCGCCGGCGACTATCGGCTGGAATCCGTCCAGCCTTCCAACTGACCTTTATAGAATTAAACCAGGAGCACACAGCATGAAAACTGTAATTTGGAGCACCGTGTTTGCCACCTCCATGGCACTGTTTGTCCCGGCCGTCAGCGCTGACCACCACATGGAAGGCCAGCACATGATGGAGGGCGAGCACGGTGAGGGCCACATGATGAATGGCCAGCACCACCAGATGATGCGCCAGGTCGAAGGCGTCGGAGAGGTGAACAAGGTGATGGGCGAGCACCATATGCTCAACATCACCCACGAACCCATCGGCGCTATGAACTGGCCGAAAATGCGCATGAACTTCAAGACCGACGAATCCGTGGAGCTCGGTGAACTGAAGCAGGGCGACCGGGTGCGCTTTACCCTCGAAGTAGACGCCGACGATAACTACCGAATCATCGATATCGAGAAAGAGTAAAGGTGGCGGGGCCCAGCCCCGCCGGTTCCCCCCTATTCAGGAGTCGCTATGATCAACGCCGTTTTGCGCTGGTCCATCCATAACCGCTTTTTTGTGCTGCTGGCTACCTTTGTGCTGGTGGGCTGGGGTTGGTATTCCCTGCGGAACACCCCGGTGGATGCCATTCCGGATCTTTCCGATGTCCAGGTCATCGTTAAAACCAGCTATCCGGGGCAAGCGCCGCAGGTGGTGGAGGACCAGGTAACCTACCCGCTCACGACGGCAATGCTGTCCGTGCCCGGGGCAACAACGGTCCGGGGCTTCTCGTTCTTCGGTGATTCCTATGTCTACGTCATTTTCGAGGATGGCACGGATTTGTACTGGGCACGGTCCCGGGTCCTCGAATATCTGAATCAGGTCGCCGGCGATCTGCCAGACTCCGCAAAGCCGCAGCTCGGGCCGGATGCCACCGGAGTCGGCTGGGTCTATTCCTACGCTCTGGTGGATCGTTCCGGCCGTCATGACCTGGCGCAGCTGCGCTCGATCCAGGACTGGTTTCTCAAGTATGAACTGCAGACCCTGCCGGGTGTTTCGGAAGTGGCGACTGTCGGCGGTATGGTTCGCCAGTACCAGGTGATCGTCGATCCCAACCGTTTGCGGGCTCACGACATTCCGCTCCAACAGGTGCACGCGGCCATCAGTCAGGGAAACCAGGAATCCGGGGCGTCGGTCGTTGAAATGGCGGAAGCCGAGTACATGGTCAGGGTTACCGGGTACCTGGAAGGCGTCGATGAGCTGCGCCAGATTCCGATCAAGTTGAGTGAGCAGGGTAC
>JBPEXK010000061.1:0-2828 GCA_052031745.1 Marinobacter sp.
CTCAGGGCGCCGATGTCATCCCAGGGGCCGATGTTACCGCCACACAGGGCAATCCAGGGTTGCAGGGGTTCGTCGCCGCTTTCACAGTTGAAGGCCTCCTGCAGAATTTCCGCCACCCCCAAAAGCATGTTCGGCGCACGCATGTACTGGTCCGCCGCGATGCCCATGTGGGACAGGTGAATACCCGCACCCACGGACCATTCATCGTTGATCTCATAGCCGACGGTCGGCGACAGGTAGGTGGTCCGCTGCAGCGCGGTGGCCTGGGGCTGATAACGGCCGGGGTCGTCCTTGTCCCGGTAGAAACCGGCTGCCAGGGGCAGGTAAAACGCGTTGGCGAAGGTCAGTTTTGACCCGGGCGGGTTGATGCTGATACCCGCCGACGGCGCCACTGCCGGTCCCGGTGGGGCCCTCAGAATGCCAAAGCCGGGCACGTACAGGGCCACGTTGTTGGTGTGGCTGTGTTTTCCTACCACTGGGTCCCGTGTTGTGCCAGTCCTCGGATCGATTTCCGTGCCATCGATGCCAAAGATTTCGTAGCCGTCGTCCGGGGCAAAAAAGTCGGCGTCGATATCCAGGTAAACGTTCAGCAGGTTGACCTCAAGCTGACGTCCATCCAGCTTGGTCAGGCCCGCCGGGTTGTAGTGAATGGCCAAGATGCCCGGGGGATCGGCGGTCACCGCGTTACCCAGTGCCAGCGCCTTCGGGTGAATCGTCAGGTTCTGCGCAAGCTGGGCCTCGGCACCACACGCGATGGTCGAGGCTATCAGGGCCGCGAGAATCTGCCGTTTATGGCTGTAGTGTCCCATGAAGTCCTTCCCTTCCCGTAAAACGTCGACGGCTCCAATCACTCTTTGAGGCCGGAGAAATTAATGGGCAGGGATACACCCAGGGAGAAGTCCGGGGCATCCTCGGTCAGACCGATACCAAGGCTGGTATTGACGATGGTGGTGTCACTGATCCGGGTGCCCAGGGACATGCTCAGGAAGCCGGTCATCTGGTCCTGCGCCACCGCTTCGTCACCGTTGCTGAAGGTCAGCACGGTTTCGTCGTTGTAGCTGAGCTGGGCAGAGATACTGAGTGAGATGTCGTAGGACAGGGAGTAGGCAAAACCGGCGGAGCCAGACAGGCCGAAACCTGGGTCCACCTTGATCAGTCGACGGGCGCCCCGGACCTGGTCCAGGCCATCCACTTCAAAGTTGTAGGTCAGGCTGGTGGAACCAAACACCACCACCGGATCCAGCACTTTCGACAGACTCAGACCGGCGGCCAGGGAGTAATAGCCACTGCCGGTGGAGAGCTGCTCGTCAATGTCGATCTCGTACGGGCTGACCCCGGTTTTCGAGGTAAAGGTGCTGAACAGGGTGGTCGACACTTTGCCCGGCACATAGGCAAAGGGCTGCCAGCGACCGGTCAGGGAAATATCGCCGAAGTCATAGACGGTCAGTTCGTCCTGGGTGTCGTACTTCACCACCAGGGGGATACGGGTACCCACCGTGACATTGTCCAGCAGGCCGTAGTCGTAGGAAAACGCGTTGGTGAAGTTATGGGTGGCCGAGGGGACCACATCGATGTTCTCCACCGAATCGTCAGAGATGCTCAGGTCGAGCCGCTGATCCGCGGTGTAGGAATAGTCGAAGGAGTAGGTCAGAGAGTGAGTGCCCTTCTTCTGCAGCGAGTAGTTTTTCTCGGCAGCCTGGAACACCTCTTCCAACTGGCGCGATGAGTCCTCATCGCCTTCCTGCTTGGCCAGGGCTTCCCGCGCCTGGTCGACATTTCCCTCCTGCGCCAGGGCCATGCCCGGAAGCAGTCCTGCCGTGGAAACAAGGATAACGCCTCGCGCAAACCAACGATTCATCCTGACTCCCTTTTTATATTTTTAGTTTCCTGGACCGGGTGACCCCGGAAATTAGTTGCGACGGTAGTGCAGCTGTTTTCGGGTGTTCTCGACACTGCCGTCGGGATTATTCTTCTGACGCTCCAGCAAGTTCTGGATTCTGCGTTCGGTCGCCTCGTGGAACTCGGGTATGCGGTCCAGAGCCAGCAAGGTCATGGTCTGATCGTCCACAAAGCGCAGGTCTTCTTCTTTCAGTTCGAGGTTGTCCACCGGCTTGTCGCTGCCGGGGAACACGATGAACAGCACGTTGTCGTCCCACTTCTCCTCGAACTCCGCGAGCAGGAAGGAGATGTTGCCCACCGAGGGATCCGCCAGGTAGACACGACCGTCCCGAATAGTCCGCAACACCACAAAATGCTTGAACCCGGCATGATTGATCGGAACGATGGCGGGGTGATCCAGGTCTTTCAGGTCTTCGATGCTGGCCCGGAAACCGCCGGACGGATAGCCCAGGGCTGTCACCAGGCGTTTCATATCGAGCATGGAGAAGGCGCGGCGCTCGACGATGCGCTCACTCTCGCCGTAGTGCAGAAGGCCCTCCATGACCTGCCGCTCCGACAGACGCTGGCCCAGGTAAAAGTTGAGCACTGTGGTCAGTGCGGCGCTGCCACAGCTGTAGTCGTACGCCTGGCGGACGATGTTCCGATACTTCTGTTCCACCAGGGGTTCGACCCGGGCATCAAACCGAAGCTCGACTGGGCCGGAGTCCACGTCCTGCTCGATCACCACGCTGCCCTTTTCAAACGGCTCGACCACGGTCGCTTCCTGCACCATGGTGAATGTAAGAATGGATCCGGCGAGCACCAGCAGCATGTCAGACGAAGTCCCTGTTTTTATTAGCCATAACCCAAACCGGGTTACACGTTGTTACGGTAAGATACCGAAAAGCCTTCGCGCTGAAAGATAACTGTGCCTCAAATCTGTCGCCGCA
>JBPEXK010000062.1:0-1368 GCA_052031745.1 Marinobacter sp.
GGCGAAACCGGCGGCGGTGGCAACGCGCTCCAGCAGGCGATGCAGAGTCTCTCCCTGCTGCGTGACGACGCCCCGTTTCGGCATTTCGTCATTACCCGGGCGCTGCTGCTGTGTTCGGCCCTCGCTTCGCCCTACTTCGTAGTCCTCGCCCAGAAAGAATCCGACGTGGGTTGGATGCTGGGCATCTTCCTGTTGGCCAGCAGCCTGGCCAGTTCGATCAGCGCCAGCTTCTGGGGCTGGATGGCCGACACCTCGAGCCGGCGAGTGATGATTCGGGGCGCCGCCATGGCCAGCGGCGTGTGCCTGGTCGTGGGCGTGACCACGCTGGTGTTCGGCACCGATTTCGCCAGTGTCTGGTTTTACCCCGTCGCCTTCTTCTGCCTGAGCATCGCCCATGCCGGCGTCCGCCTCGGCCGCAAGACCTACCTGGTGGACATGGCCGGCGGCAACAAGCGCACCGATTACACCTCGGTCAGCAACACAGTGATCGGCGTACTGCTGCTGGTGATCGGCGGCCTGACCGCCGCCGTATCCATGCTGTCTGAAGTGGCCGTCATCCTGGTGCTTGGCCTGATGGGCTTCGCCGGCATGCTCAGCGCCCTGAAACTGAAGGAAGTGACCGCCGATTGACCGGCGAGTCTGTGCACGCTGTCGCAAAAAACAATGTTTATGGAACCAAACTGCGTCACTTTACGTGGTGTAACACATCCGCCGCCACGGAGCTGGGTGACGGTCACATTCAGGAAGAGGTCGTTCCACTGCGTAGCCACCGCCGCGCTACTTTGAAGAGGCAGAGACATGCGATCAGACACACCAATACCCAGCAATCACCAGGGCCGACTGATGAACACGGTGTACGGCTGGTACGCCCGCACCCGTGAACAGGCCGATCTCGGGCCTTTTGAGTCTCCCGTCGAAGCGTCCCGCGCCCTCACCCGCCACATCAAAGTGCACCGTGGCCTTAACCCTCGCACCTCCAGAACGCCAAAACGCATGCACCTGCACGACTCCGACCAGTGCCGCAAAACCAATTGCGCCCTGTGCGTCGAGGCCCGGGTATTGAGCCAGTCCATGGCCGTGGCGGCGGTGTGAACAATCAGCGGGGAATGGAAGAGCTGCCGAACCGGGGCCTGGTACCACCACATCGCCGGGCCCGGGTGGCGTTTGCCTTCTGCTTTTTCTCCGTCAGCCTGTTCTTGCTGAGCTACGTCAGCACCCTCTAGTTCCGTCTGCCTAGCTCCCCCTACCCACTCCTGATCGGATGCGTCGGGTGGCTTAAGGGTGCTTGCCCTCGTTCAGGGCCAGCGCACCCTTGACGATCCGATAGATGATCCAGATCGAAATCCCCAGCAGAATGAACCAGCCGAT
>JBPEXK010000006.1:0-18264 GCA_052031745.1 Marinobacter sp.
GATCAGATTGAACAGACGCTGCGGCAACTCAAGGTGCCTGGACGGTTTGAGCGCATGTGCACCCGGCCCGACATTGTCGTGGACGTCGGCCACAACCCCCACGCCGCGCGGTGGTTGGCCCAGCGAGTCCTGGCGGAGAAGCATGCCGGGCGTCGGGTTCTGGCGGTCTACGCTGCCCTGGCCGACAAGGATGTGGAGGGTGTGCAGCAAGCCATGAACGGCGCAGTCGATCAGTGGTGGTTGGCCGGTTTGGACGTGCCGCGAGGTCTGTCCGCCGGCGCGCTTTTGGAGCGTCTCGAGGCGTCGGAAATGGCGGATGCCGTCGTGGCTGAGACTGTTGGCCAAGCGATCACCCAGGCTCGGGCTTACGCCCGGTCCGAAGACCTGATCGTGGTTTTTGGTTCCTTTTTCACTGTGGCCGAAGCCCGTCGGCGCCTGTCGACCATCAGCGCGCGCGAGCGCCTGAATTCCTTCCTGGATGCTGACGGCCGAGAAGAGCTGACGGCTGAAGATGCGTCGGTTGAAGGTTCGGTGATTGAAGGGCAGGCGGGCTCAGAATCGGCGCAGTACGACGAGCAGCTTCGCCAAGCTCGCCATGCCACCGGTGAGAGTGAGGCCCTGTTGGTGATGGCTGGCAGCACCTGCGGCGTGCCTCTGGTGGCCTGTGCCTTCGAGAGCGGTTTTTTGAACGGCACCATGGGTGAGGCCGTGGGAGAGCGATTTGTACAGGCGGCCAATGTCGCGATCTCCAGACGCATTCCGCTGGTGTGCTTTTCGGCCAGTGGCGGTGCCCGGGTCCAGGAAGGCATTCGAGCGCTCCTGCAAATGGCCAAAACTGCGGCGGTGCTGGAGCGCATGCGACAGGCAGGCATACCCTATATTTCGGTTATGACCGATCAGGTTCGCGGTGAGGTGTCTGCCAGTCTGGCCATGCTGGGCGACCTCAATATTGCGGAGCCTGATGTGCAGATGGGCTTCGCCTCATCCGAGGTCATAGAGCAGGTTGAGCTCGACTGCCTGCCGGCAGGATTTCAGGGTAGCCAGTTCCTGCTGGAAAAGGGCGTTGTCGACATGGTGTTGGACCGCGATCAAATGCGCGAACGCATTGCTCACATTCTGGCCAAATTTGCCGGGCAGGGCGTGCCTGGTCCGTCTTAAACTTTCTCCATGGCCGGCGCCGGCGCTTTGTGTTCTGCCGGGCTGGCAGTTAGTATCTGCTGCTATCGTCGAACTGGTACGTCGCTAACCAACGGGAGCCTTGAAACGTGGATGGACTGAAGCAAAGGATAATCGGGGCGCTGGTGCTCGTATCCCTGGCGGTTATCTTTGTTCCGATGGTGTTTGACGAACCTCATTCAGAACGCACCTCCACCAGCATCCAGATCCCGGAAGAGCCACCGTTTCCTGAGGTAAGCGCACCTGATGCTGCCCCCGAGGCGCCACCCAGTTACGCCGAGCCGGCCCAGGACCTTCAGCAGTCTGAGACCGATGGGGCGGCATCAGGTGAGTCTGCACCGGACTATCGCCTGGTCGAAGACGAGCAGGAACCTTTCGCCGGTACGCCGGAAACCGACGCGCCAATCAGCGCCGAACCGGCCAGCTCGTCCGAGCCGGCGTCGGGCCCAGCGGCCAGCCCCGAACCTGCCCCATCCCAGGCGGCTAGTAGCTCGCAGCAGGCTCCGCAGCCCCAGGCCTCGGACTCGGAGAGCGCCGAGTACACCCGGTCCCTGAAGGGCGCCTGGGTGGTCCAGTTGGGCAGTTTCGGCAACAGCGACAATGCCCGGCGCCTAAGGGACCAGGTCCGCGACAAGGGCTATGGCTCCCATCTGCAAACCGTTGAGCGGGGCGATACCACCCTGACTCGGGTATTCAGTGGTCCGTTCAGCAGCAAGGCTGACGCCGAAGCCGCGAAACGCGATCTGGACAACGCGTTCAGCTTGAACAGCCTGGTCACCACCGGGGATAAATAAGCTCCTTTTCTGGAGTTTCAGAGGCCTGGGAGTATGGTGGCAGGCGGATTCCTGATAGAATTTGCGCTTCCTTTTTTGCACCGGGTTTTACATGGAAGCGCTGATCTGGATTGACTGGGTCATCATCGCCCTAATCACAGTGTCCACCCTCATCAGTCTGAAACGGGGCTTCGTCCGGGAAGCGCTGTCGCTGGTGACCTGGGTCGGTGCATTTATCCTCGCCAGAACCTTCCATCCGCAAATGCAAATGCTGCTTGAGAGCACGGTAGAGACCCCGCTGGTCCGCCTGATCGCCGCGTTTGCAATTCTTTTCTTCGGAACCCTGATTGTCGGTGCGATCATAAACAACATGATCGGCCACCTGATCAGGGCGACTGGCCTGTCGGCCACCGACCGGGTTCTGGGGATGGGCTTTGGCCTGTTGCGAGGCGTCGTGGTGGTGATCGTCGCCATCGCCTTCACTCGCTACACACCGCTGGCCCAGGACACCTGGTGGCGGGAATCGATCATGATTAACAGACTTGCCGTGGTTGAGGACTGGTCACGGCGTACCCTGGGCGATGAGTTCGCCCGTTTCCTGGGGCCGGCGGAAGATCGCCAGGTCTTGCCGGAGAGCACCCAACATCAGCAAGGCGTGGCGCCCGCATCCACCTCTAGCTAACATTCAGATTTAACACTCGGAGAGTATTTCATCCATGTGTGGCATTGTCGGCATTGTCAGTACTTCCAACGTTAATCAGTCGCTATATGATGCGTTGACCGTTCTTCAGCACCGGGGCCAGGACGCGGCCGGCATTGTGACCTTTCAGGATGAACGCTTTTACCTGCGCAAAGACAACGGACTGGTACGGGATGTCTTCCACACCCGGCACATGCGCCGGCTGGTTGGCAATGTGGGTATCGGCCACGTGCGTTACCCCACGGCCGGTAGCTCCAGCTCTGCCGAAGCGCAGCCGTTCTACGTCAACAGCCCATACGGCATTACGCTCGCCCACAACGGCAACCTGACCAATGCCGACGACCTGAGCCAGGACCTGTTCCGGACCGACCTTCGCCACATCAACACCAATTCCGATTCCGAAGTGCTGTTGAACGTATTTGCCCACGAGTTGCAGAAGCTGGGCAAGCTCAATCCGACCAAGGACGACATCTTTGCTGCGGTGCGTGCCGTGCACAAGCGCTGTCGCGGCGCTTATGGCGTGATCGCCATGATCACCGGCTATGGCATCGTCGGCTTTCGGGATCCAAACGGTATTCGCCCGGCCTGCTACGGCGTTCGTGAGGATGAGAGCGGCAACAAGGAATACATGATCGCCTCGGAGAGCGTGGCCCTGAGCGCTGCCGGCTTCACACTGGTGCGCGACATCGCGCCGGGCGAAGCGGTCTACGTCGAGACCGACGGCACGCTCTACACCCAGCAGTGCGCCGAAGAGCCGCATCTGTATCCGTGCATCTTCGAGCATGTGTATTTCGCCCGTCCGGACTCCATCATTGATAAGGTGTCCGTGTACAAGGCGCGCCTGCGCATGGGCGAGACCCTGGCCGATAAAGTGTTGCGCGAGCGGCCTGACCACGACATCGATGTGGTGATGCCCATTCCCGACACCAGCCGGACTTCCGCCATGCAGCTGGCTCATCGCCTGGGAGTTAAGTTCCGCGAAGGCTTCATCAAGAACCGGTACATCGGTCGCACCTTCATCATGCCGGGCCAGAAGATGCGCAAGAAATCGGTTCGCCAGAAGCTGAACCCGATTGATCTGGAGTTCCGGGGTAAAAACGTGATGCTGGTGGATGACTCCATCGTGCGCGGTACCACCTGCAAGGAAATCGTACAGATGGCCCGCGACGCCGGTGCCCGCAACGTCTACTTTGCATCTGCCGCGCCGCCCGTGCGTTACCCCAACGTTTACGGCATCGACATGCCGTCGGCGAGCGAGCTGATTGCCCACGACCGCTCGGTGGAAGAGATTCGCGACTTGATTGGTGCGGACTGGCTGCTGTACCAGGACCTGGACGACCTGATCACCTGTGTGAGCGACGTCAATGAGGAGATCGAAGGCTGGGAGTGCTCGGTGTTCACCGGTCAGTACGTTACCGGTGATGTCGACCAGGCGTATCTGGACCACCTTGAGGATCTGCGCAACGACGATCGCCGCTCCAAACAGCAAAGTGGTGATCCCCGGGACAACGCCATTATCGATTTGCACAACGACGAAGATTAACCCAGCAGCGCACGCTATCAGGAGTAGGTCATGACGTTACGTCGTGAAGAGAATGTCTGGATTCCGGAATCGGACCTTGAAGGCATGACCGTGGACACCCTGGCGGTCAGGGCAGGGCAGATCCGGACCGGGGAGCTGGAGCACAGCGACCCGATTTTTCCGACTTCCAGTTTCGTATACGGCAGTGCCGCCCAGGCCGCGGCCCGCTTTGGCGGAGAAGAGCCGGGTAACATCTATTCCCGGTTCACCAACCCAACCGTGCAGGCCTTCGAAGGCCGCATTGCGGCGATGGAAGGCGGTGAACGAGCGGTAGCGACGGCCTCCGGGATGGCGGCAATTCTCAGCACCTGCATGGCGCTGCTGAAAAGCGGTGACCACGTGGTGTGCTCCCGGGGCGTGTTCGGGACCACCAACGTGCTGTTCCAGAAGTACATGGCCAAGTTTGGTGTCGAAACCACCTTCGTGAGCCTGACTGACATGGACGGCTGGGCCGAGGCGGTTCGCCCGGAGACCCGTTTGTTGTTCATCGAAACGCCGTCCAACCCATTGTGCGAAGTGGCCGATATGTCGGCGCTGGCCAAGCTGGCCCACGACAACGACGCTTTGTTTGTGGTCGACAACTGCTTCTGCACCCCGGTGCTCCAGCGGCCGCTGGAGCACGGCGCCGACATCATTATTCACTCGGCGACCAAGTATCTGGACGGCCAGGGCCGCTGTGTCGGTGGTGTGGTGGTTGGCCCCTCGGCACTGATGGAAGAGGTCTATGGCTTCCTGCGCTCTGCCGGTCCGACCATGAGCCCGTTCAATGCCTGGGTGTTCCTGAAGGGCCTGGAAACCTTACCAATTCGTATGCGTGCCCACTGCGACAATGCGTTACAGTTGGCCCTGTGGCTGGAGCAGCAGCCGGAGGTGTCGGAGGTCTTTTACGCGGGGCTGGAGAGCCATCCGCAGCACGCCTTGGCGAAAAAGCAGCAGTCCGGGTTCGGCGGTGTGCTGTCCTTCCGGTTGAAAGGCGAGCGGGAAGAGGCCTGGAAGTTTATTGACGCCACCCGCATGATCTCAATTACGGCGAATCTGGGTGACGTCAAGACCACGATTACCCACCCGGCCACCACCACCCATGGACGCCTGTCTCCGGAAGACAAGCAAGCGGCGGGTATCACCGAGAACCTGGTTCGGATCTCGGTAGGGATAGAAGCAGTCGAAGACCTGAAAACCGACCTAGCGCGCGGCTTCCAGGCTCTTCAGAATCCAAATTAAGGAAACGTTCGAGTATTCATGGCCGAATCCGCTAAAGCGAAGAAAGCACCGCAGGAGCTGACCGAGAAACAGCAACGCTTCCGCCATCTGGCCGCTCAGGGCGCCCGCGAGGGTGCCGTGATTGCGTTGATTGCCCTGTGCATCTACTTCGCCATGGCACTGGTCACCTTCAGCCCGTCCGACCCGGGCTGGGCCAGCATTGGTCATGACACCAGCGTTCAGAATTACGCCGGTCGCACCGGCGCCTGGCTCGCCAGCCTGTTCATGGATTTCTTTGGCCAGGTTGCCTATCTGTTCCCGGTGATGATTGCCGGTTACGCCATCATGCTGATCCGGCGTCGTAACGACTCCCTGGATCTGCACTGGCCCCTGTTCATGATGCGCTTCGGCGGCTTCCTGCTGATCCTGTTGTCGGCTACCAGTCTGCTGTCCCTGTATTCGGTCTTCGGCCTGGGAGTGTCCTCCGGTGGCGTGCTTGGCACCGCAGTGTCCGAGGCCATGGTCCGGTTTTTCAACCTGCCCGCAACCACACTCCTGCTGATCGCCATTTTCCTGTTCGCGTTAACCGTCACCACCGGTTTGTCCTGGTTTTGGCTGATGGATCAGATCGGCGGGTTGACGCTGCGCCTGGGCCAGAGCCTGAAGGCCCTGGTAACCACCGATCCCGCGAAAAAGAAGGCGGAGCCCAGCCCGAAACGGCAACCCGAGCCTGCGAAAGAGCCGCCGCTGATCAACGATCGCGTGGCCGAAGCCGGGAAAGCCGACAAGCCTGGTTCCGGGCCGAAATGGTGGCAACGCCTGCCCGGTCTGGGGCCACGCAAGCCGAAAGTGAAGCCGGCGAAAACGCCCGCCCTGGAGCGCAAGGAGCCGGGCCTCGAAGGTCTGAGTGCCGAGGCGGATGCCGAGCCAGCCCGGCTGGAAAGCTTCAGCTCCCGAGATGACAGCACGCCGGAACCGGCGCCATCGGTGAAGGCCACGCCGGCTCACAAACCGGCGCAAGAGGCGGCCGAGCCGGCAGGGCGCTCGTTCAAGATTTCGCCGTTCAAGAAGAATGAGGAGGCGCCGGCCAGCGGCAAGTCGAAAGACAAGCAGGGTTCCTTGCTGGAAGACGTCGAGAGCGCCATTCCGCCGCTCACGCTGCTGGACCCGCCGGAAGAACACAAGGAGAAGGGCTACTCCGAAGAATCCCTGGAGCACATGTCCCGACTGCTGGAAGAGAAGCTGGCGGATTTCGGGGTCTCCGTGGAGGTGGTCGAGGTAAATCCGGGTCCGGTGATTACCCGCTTCGAAATCAAGCCGGCGCCGGGCGTGAAGGTCAGCAAGATTTCCAACCTGGCCAAGGACCTGGCGCGTTCCCTGGCAGTACTGTCAGTGCGGGTGGTGGAAGTGATTCCCGGCAAGTCGGTGGTGGGTATCGAAATCCCGAACGAAGAGCGGGAAATCGTACGCCTGAGCGAAGTGCTCGGTGCCCGGGTGTTCGAGGAATCCTCATCGCCGCTGACCCTGGCCCTGGGCAACGACATCGGCGGCAATCCGATGGTGGCCAACCTGGCCAAGATGCCGCACCTGCTGGTGGCCGGTACTACCGGCTCCGGTAAGTCGGTGGGCGTCAACGCGATGCTGCTGAGCATGCTGCTGAAGGCGACCCCGGATGAGGTTCGCTTCATCATGGTGGACCCCAAGATGCTGGAACTCAGCATCTACGACGGCATTCCGCACCTGCTGGCACCGGTGGTGACCGATATGAAAGAGGCGGCCAACGCCCTGCGCTGGTGTGTCGCCGAAATGGAGCGCCGGTATCGCCTGATGGCCAACCTGGGCGTCCGCAACATCGCCGGGTACAACCGCAAGGTCAAAGACGCCATTGCCGCCGGCGAGCCTCTGCTGGACCCGCTCTGGAAGCCCGATGAGTTCCTGGCCAACGACGAGCAGGAGCGGCCCGAGCTGGAGACGCTGCCGTTCATCGTGGTGGTGATCGACGAATTCGCCGACATGATGATGATCGTCGGCAAGAAGGTGGAAGAGCTGATCGCCCGTATCGCCCAGAAGGCCCGTGCTGCCGGTATCCATCTGGTGCTGGCGACCCAGCGGCCGTCGGTCGATGTCATTACCGGCCTGATCAAGGCCAACATCCCAACCCGGATGTCGTTCCAGGTGTCGTCCAAGATCGATTCCCGTACGGTCCTGGACCAGGGCGGGGCGGAGCAGCTGCTGGGCCACGGCGACATGCTCTACCTGCCGCCCGGCTCGGGGCTGCCGGTTCGGGTTCACGGCGCGTTCGTGGACGACGACGAAGTGCACCGGGTGGTCAACGCCTGGAAAGCCCGGGGTGAACCGGTTTACGTCGACGATGTCCTAAACGGTGCGGAGGGCGAGAGTCTGCCAGGCGTGCCGACCCTGTCAGAGGGCGGCGGCGACAGCGAAGGTGACGCCCTGTTCGACGAGGCGGTTGCCTTCGTTACCGAAGGGCGCCGGGTGTCCATTTCGTCGGTTCAGCGCAAATTCAAGATTGGCTACAACCGGGCCGCCAACCTGGTTGACGCCATGGAAGCATCGGGCGTGGTCAGCGCCGCCGGGCACAATGGTGCCCGGGAAGTGCTGGCTCCGCCGCCCCCCAGAGACTAGGAGCGGTTCATTATGCAACGGCACCCATTTTTCAAACTCATCGCCCTCGTGCTGGTTGCCTTGTTTGGCTTGACCGCGCACGCCGCCAACGCCTCCGAGTCGTCCAAGGACGCGGCTGGCAAGTTGGCCTCCCTGCTGCGCAGTTACCAATCCTATCAGGCTGACTTTATCCAGATCGTGGTGAACGAGACCGGTAACCGGGTGCAGGAAACCCGGGGCGCCCTGAAGGCGAAACGACCGGGCCTGTTTTACTGGGAAACCAGCGCGCCCCTGTCGCAGTTCATCGTCAGCAATGGCGAAACGGTGGAGGTTTACGATCCGGACCTGGAGCAGGTCACCATCCATCGGTTGGATGAGCGGGTGCAGACCACGCCGGCCCTGCTGCTCAGCGGTGAAGTCGACAACCTGGCCGAGACCTACGAGGTCTCGCGCAAGGCCATTGGTGACAACACCCGGGAGTTCACCCTGGAGCCGCGTAGCCCGGACTCCCTGTTCGTGTCGCTGCGTCTGAGCTTCTTCAAAGGCGAACTGCAGGAAATGCGCATGCAGGATTCGCTCGGACAGATCAGCATCCTCAGCTTCAACGACATCCGCCTGAATCAGACGGTCGAGGACAGCGCCTTCTCCCTGGAGTACCCGGAGGGCGTGGACATCATCCGGGACGGAGCCTGATGCAGGACAGTCTGTTCGAGGACCGGGCCGGCTTTCGCCCCTTGGCGGCCCGCATGCGGCCGGCCTCGCTGGAGGAATACGTGGGGCAGGCGCATCTGGTCGGCCCTGGTAAGCCCCTGCGTCGGGCTGTGGAGCAGGGTCAATTGCATTCCATGATCCTGTGGGGGCCGCCTGGGGTGGGCAAGACCACCTTCGCGCAGTTGCTCGCCAACCTCAGTGACCTGTCGTTCGAAACCGTTTCTGCCGTTCTCAGCGGGGTGAAAGACATTCGCGCGGTGGTCGACCGTGCCCGCCACCGGAAAAACGCCGAAGGCCGGGACACTCTGCTGTTCGTGGACGAAGTGCACCGTTTCAACAAGAGCCAGCAGGACGCCTTCCTACCTCACATCGAGGACGGCACCTTCATCTTCGTGGGTGCGACCACGGAAAACCCGTCGTTTGAGCTGAACAGCGCGCTGCTGTCCCGTACTCGGGTCTACGTGCTGAAGAATCTGGAGGAAGACGACATCCTGCGCCTGCTCGAGCGGGCCCTGGTGGCCGAAACCGGGTTTGGCGGCCGGTTGGCGGTACCGCCGAACGTGCTGAACCTGATGGCCGCGGCCGCTGGCGGCGATGCCCGGCGGGCGTTGAACATCCTGGAGGTGGCAGCCGATCTGGCAGAGCCGGACGCCCAGGGCAAGGACACGATTACCGAAGACCAGCTCGAACAGGTGATGCAGACCAGCCTACGCCGTTTCGACAAGGGCGGGGATGTGTTCTACGACCAGATTTCCGCGCTGCACAAGTCGGTGCGCGGCTCTGATCCGGATGGGGCGTTGTATTGGCTGTGCCGGATGCTCGACGGTGGTTGCGACCCGCTGTACGCCGCCCGACGGCTGGTTCGGATTGCCAGCGAGGACATTGGCAACGCCGACCCCCGCGCGCTGCAAATCAGCATGGACGCCTGGGACGCTCAGGAGCGACTCGGTTCGCCCGAGGGCGAGCTGGCCCTGGCGCAAGCGGTGACCTACCTGGCGCTGAGTCCAAAGAGCAATGCCGTGTACAACGCCTTCAACCGGTGCATGGCCGATGTCCGTCAGGATCCGGATTATGAGGTACCGGTGCACCTGCGCAACGCGCCGACCAAGCTCCTCAAGTCCATGGGCCATGGCGAATCCTATCGCTACGCCCACGACGAACCCGAGGCCTTCGCCGCCGGCGAATCCTACCTGCCAGAGGCTATCCATCAGCGTCGCTACTACGAGCCGGTCCAACGCGGTTTGGAAATCAAACTGGCGGAAAAGCGCCAACGCCTGGATCAGCGCAACGCCGAAAGTTCCCGCAAACGCTACTCCTGAGGCCGGCTGCACGGTAGCCAGCAGCGTCAGTGCAGGTATAATGTCCCGTTATTTCTCATCCATCGCAAACCGGAAAAATCAGGATAACCATGCTCGATCCCAAACGTGTCCGCTCACAGACTGAAGAGATCGCCCGTCGGTTGGCCATCAAGAATTTTGATTTTGATATCGCCACCTTCGAGCAGCTCGAGGAACGCCGCCGTGCCCTGCAGGTACGCACAGAGACACTGCAAAGCGAGCAGAACAAACGATCCAAGTCCATCGGCAAGGCCAAGGCCGCCGGCGAGGATATCCAGCCGCTGCTGGACGAGGTCGAGGACCTGAAGAAGCAGCGTTCTGAGGCTGAGGACCAGTTGCGTGGCCTGCAGGAAGAGCTGACGGCGTTCCTGGCGGGCATTCCTAACCTGCCGGACGAGGATGTACCAGCGGGCAACGACGAGGACGACAACGTCGAAGTGCGCACCTGGGGCACCCCCAAGACCTTGGATTTTGAACCTCAGGACCACGTTGCCCTGGGTGAGAAACTGAAAGGGTTGGACTTCGAAACTGCCAGCAGGCTGGCGCATTCCCGGTTTGCGGTCATGCGCGGGCCTCTGGCGCGCCTGCATCGGGCGCTGGCTCAGTTCATGCTCGACCTGCATTCCGCCGAGCACGGGTACACCGAGGCTTATCTGCCATACCTGGTGAACGCCGACACCCTGTACGGCACCGGTCAGTTGCCGAAGTTTGAGGAAGACCTGTTCAAGATGGAGGGAGACAACCCGCTCTATCTGATCCCCACGGCGGAAGTGCCGGCCACCAATCTGGTTGCGGACACCATCCTGGACGCTCGCGAGCTGCCGATGCAGCTGGTTTGCCACACGCCGTGTTTCCGCAGTGAAGCGGGTTCCTATGGCCGGGACACCCGGGGCATGATTCGTCAGCACCAGTTTGACAAGGTGGAGCTGATCCACGTGGTTCGACCGGAAGATTCTGACGCCGCGCTGGAGACCCTCACCAGCAACGCCGAACGGGTACTGCAACTGCTGGAGCTGCCGTACCGGGTGGTGAGCCTCTGTGGCGGCGACATGGGCTTCTCCGCGGCGAAGACCTACGACCTGGAAGTGTGGCTGCCGGGGCAGCAAAAATTCCGGGAAATCTCCTCCTGTTCAAACACCCGGGACTTTCAGGCACGGCGCATGCATGCTCGTTGGCGTAACCCGGAAACAGGGAAGCCCGAGCCGGTTCATACTTTGAACGGTTCCGGCCTGGCGGTAGGCCGCGCGCTGATTGCGGTGATGGAGAACTACCAGCAGGCCGACGGCAGCATCCTGATTCCTGAGGTCCTTAAGCCGTACATGGGAGGTCTAGACCGAATCCAATGAGTGATCAGCCAGAAAGTGCACCAGGGAAGGGCATTGGTGCAACGCCCGCACCAATTCGGTACCGCAAGAACCCGGTGACCGATAACCCGAACAGCTCCGCCGGCGAAGTTGCCCTGGTGGGCGCCGGTCCCGGAGACCCGGAGCTGTTGACGTTAAAGGCCTGGCGCCTGATCACCTCGGCCGAGGTCGTGCTCTACGATCGGCTGGTATCACCGGAAATCCTGGCGCTGATTCCGGCGACAGCGGAGAAGATCCACGTCGGCAAGCAGCGCTCCAACCACACCTTGCCCCAGGACCAGATCAATCAACGGCTGGTCGACCTGGCCCGCGCCGGCCACAAAGTGGTGCGCCTGAAGGGCGGCGATCCGTTCATCTTTGGACGGGGCGGCGAGGAGATTGAAACCCTGGCCGACGCCGGCGTTCGTTTCCAGGTGGTGCCGGGCATCACCGCGGCTTCCGGCTGTGCCGCCTATGCCGGTATTCCGCTGACCCACAGGGATTACGCCCAGTCGGTCCGGTTCGTGACCGGGCACCTGAAAGACGACACCTGCAACTTGCCCTGGAAGGATTTCGTCCAGAACAACCAGACCCTGGTGTTCTACATGGGGTTGGTAGGGCTGCCCATCATTTGTCGCCAGCTGGTGGCCCACGGTATGGACCCGGAGATGCCGGTGGCGCTGGTCTCCAAGGGAACCACGCCGGAGCAAAAGGTGATCGCGGGCACCTTGAGCACCATCGTCGATCAGGTCGAGTCGCAAGACGTGCAACCGCCCACGCTGGTGATCATTGGCTACGTTGTTGCCCTGCGAGAGCGGTTGGACTGGGTCGGTGGGCTGCCGGACCGGCATCGCTCGACGCCCTAGGCGCAACGCGATGACGCAGTAGCTGAGCTCAGGCGATATGGGTTTCAGCCAACAAAAAGGGGAGCCATTGGCTCCCCTTTTTTACGTTCAGCTGCAGCGGTGTCGTTAGCCAACCTTGCGCCCGGGCAGAACATCCTTGAGCTTGTCCCGCATTTCCCGGATGGCTTTCTCGGTGGTCGGCCAGTCGATGCAGGCGTCGGTCACAGAGACACCGTATTTCAGGTCTTCCAGGTTCTCGGGAATCGACTGGTTGCCCCAGTTGATGTTGCTCTCGACCATCAGGCTCTGGATCGAGCTATTGCCCTCCAAAATCTGGTGGGTGACATCCTGCATGACGAGCGGTTGCAGGCCAGGGTCCTTGTTGGAGTTGGCGTGGCTGCAGTCGACCATGATCGATTTGCGCAGCTTGGCCTTGTCCAGCGCCTGCTCACACAGGGCAACGCTGACGGAGTCGTAGTTGGGCTTGCCACCACCGCCGCGGAGCACGGCGTGGCCGTAGTTGTTGCCCTTGGTGCGGATGATGGCCGCTTTGCCCTGCTGGTCAATGCCCAGGAAGCTGTGCGGGTGGGAGACCGACTTCATGGCGTTCACCGCAACGTCCAGGCTGCCGTCGGTGCCGTTCTTGAAACCGATCGCCATGGACAGGCCGCTGCTCATTTCCCGATGGGTCTGGGACTCGGTGGTGCGGGCGCCGATGGCGGACCAGGCAATGGTGTCTTGCAGGTACTGGGGCGAAATCGGGTCCAGGGCTTCGGTGGCGGCCGGCAGGCCCATCTCGTTGATGTCCAGCAGCAGGCGACGGCCAATATGCAGGCCCTGTTCAATGTCAAAGGTGTCGTTCAGGTGCGGGTCGTTGATCAGCCCTTTCCAGCCGACGGTGGTCCGTGGCTTCTCGAAGTATACGCGCATGACGATCAGAAGGGTGTCGCTGACTTCATCGGCCAGTTTCTTCAGGCGCTGGGCGTAATCGCGCGCGGCTTCCACGTCGTGGATGGAACAGGGGCCAATGACCACGAACAGGCGATGGTCCTTGCCGTCCATGATGTCATAGATGGCCTGGCGACCCTTGGCCACGGTCTCGGCGGCAGCGTCGGAGAGCGGCATCTCCTGCTTCAGTGCTTCAGGAGTGATGAGTGGTTCCTGGCTGGCCACGTTCAGGTTCTCAAGTTTTTTGCCCGACATGTTGTTCTTTATCCCCGATTCTGATCGTTGCATCTCCCTTGGACGAAAACCGAACAGGGAAGTTGCAGATTGGTGCAAATGTCCCAGGAATCCGCTTGTGAATAACCCCAGGGAGGTGGTTATACTGCGTCATTTGGTAGGCCTTTTCAACGCTTCTTACACTTGGGGAACGGATGTCGCAGAACCGGCAGAAACGGCAGGATGACACGGGTCGCAAGGCGGTCTCCGGGCATATAGGAGACATCCTCTCCGGTATCCGTGTACCAGACTTGCCATACCCCGCCGGCAAGCTGGCGCCAGAATCCATCAGCGACTGGCGGCCGCTGCTGTCCTCGTGCTGGATTGAGCAGCGCGATGAGCGAGTAACCCACGTCCTGCGCTCGGTGCATCTGGACTGGTCGTCGATGCAGATCAACGCCGCGTACGTAGCGGACCGGATCATGGACGTGTTCCTCAAAACCAGTGGCCTGCATCCGGAATTGGCGCGCCGGATTGCCCGGCTGCGTTTTTACCTGGCCTGGCGCATGAACCTTGAGGGTGCCCAGGCGTTCAGCGATACCCTTATTGCCTGGCTGGATAGCCTCCAGGAATGGCGTGGCTGGAGCGATTCCGGCGGCCGTTCAAGCCGGGTCCTGCTCGATCAGCTTGATGCCCTCGTGATTGCCGTGTCCGGTAGCTTTCAGTCGGGCGAGTCAGAGCCGGTGGAGGCCTTCTGCCGGCAGTGGCAACAGGATGCCGATAAGCGCAACGCCCAGGCGGGCAAGCTCAGGCAGCGACTGCTGGAGACCGAGCAGGGCGCGGCTCGGCAGCGGCGGGCAGACCAGACCGCGCGAGCGCTGATTGGTCGGGCGCTGCAAGGCCGGATGCTGCCGCCCGCCATCAGCCGGTTTGTGCTTGACCACTGGTACCGGCTGCTCAAACAGGCGATCTGGAGCACAGGCGTGGAAGGGGAAACCTGCAAGCACGGCTCGAAAATGCTTGAGTGGCTGGTGTGGGTGGGCGACCCCTCACTGTCGGATCGGGATCGCAATCGCCTGTACACCGTCGGCGAGCAGATCGGCGATCGGTTGCTGGAAGTTTGGAATCGAACCTTCGAACAGCCCCTGGCTCCCAGCGCACTTGCTGGTATCGAAGATGTGATGGTGGCAAGGCTGAGGGGAGAATCGCCGGAACTGGCGCCAGCATTACCGGATGGCCAGGCGTTTACCTGGGACAGCTCCTGGCTCGGCTTTTCGGGCGTCGCCTCCGGGACTGCCGACGGTCTGGAAGGACACTGGTTCGTGGAGGGTCAGGGCAGGGCCGAACAACGCCGGTTCTTCTTCGCATTACTGGATGACACCGCCGAGATCCTCTGGACCAACGGTGCGGGCGTGAAGCTCGGATTGCAGCCCTGGTCGGAGTTCCAGCGGGCGCGCGCCGGCGAGGAACTGCGGCCGTTGCCCCAGCTCACGCCGTTCGGCCAGGTGCTGGCAGATACTGTAAACGTGCTGGCAAACGTGTGCGCCAAGCAACGTCAACAGCGAGAACTCGCCGCCCGGCAGGCCCGGGAGCGCGCCGAGGCGCTCAGACGGGAACGGGAGGCGGCGGAACAGGCGCGCCGGGTTGAGGAGGCCGCCAGGGCCGCCGAGCTCAAGCGCCAAGAAGAGCTGGCGGAACAGCAGCGGCTTGAGGATGAGCGGGCCGAGCAGGAGCGGGTGCTGCGGGAGCAGACCTTACGGGCCCAGACCCAGGTGGATGGTATTAAACTGGGTGGCTGGATCGTGGTCAGTCCGGACAGCCCGGATGGCGAGCCTCAGCGCCTTAAGCTCGCGGTACGCATTAATGCCTCCAGGAAGCTGGTGTTTGTTGATCGGCTCGGCCTGAATCGTCGGGAATTTCTGGAGGACGCCCTGGTGCAGGGCATTGTCGCTGGCACCATTCGGGTTCTGGACAGTTCAGCGGAATTTGATGACACACTGAGCCGCGTGGTCGGTCGCATCCGGGTAGGGCGACACTGAGTGCTCGAACAGGCAGGGATAACAAAAATGACTGATTCAGATTACGACTTCGGCAGCGCCGCCCACGACCGCCAGGTCCCGGATAATCGCGCAGACTATCGGCTGACGGCGACAGCTCGGGCGACCCTGGAGCTGGAGTCGAGTATGCCGGCCTCCGACGGGGCGGGTCCGGGCCTTGAAAACGGAGGCCGGGAACTGGTGTGCCGGATTCGGGACATTTCCGCTCGGGGTATGTCGTTGTTTTCCCGGGAACCACTGTCACTGGGCGCGTTGCTGCCGGCGACCGTGACACTGGGAGAGCCCTCTCGGCATTTCTCCCTGATGCTGGAAGTGGTCTGGTGTCGCCCCAGCGCAACGGAGTTTCTGGTCGGCGCTCAGATACTGCAGTCGGATGGAACTGAATACGTGGAGTGGGTCGAGGCTGTCGCCATTGCCATGGCGGCCGAGTGACGGTGACAAAAAAAGCCGGCGCGAAGCCGGCTTTTTTAGGGGCGCTTGGTGCGCGCAGGGAAGACGTTGGAATTATTCTTCCATTTCCGCCATGCCCGTGATGTTGAAGCCGGCATCGACGTAGGTGATCTCACCGGTAATGCCGCTGGCCAGATCTGAGCCCAGGAAGGCCGCGGTGTTGCCCACTTCCTCAATGGTCACGTTCCGACGCAGCGGCGCCCGCTTGGCGTTTTCTGCCAGCATCTTGCGGAAGCTCTTGATGCCAGAGGCGGCCAGGGTCTTGATTGGACCGGCTGAAATGCCGTTCACCCGAATGCCATCGCGGCCCAGGCTTGCCGCCATGTAGCGTACGTTGGCCTCAAGCGACGCCTTGGCCAGGCCCATCACGTTGTAATTCTGCAGTACCCGCTCAGCGCCCAGGTAGCTGAGCGTCAGCAGCGAGCTGCCTTCGTGCATCATGCCGCGGGCCGCCTTGGCCAGGGCAACAAACGAGTAGGAACTGATGTCGTGGGCGATGCGGAAGCCTTCGCGCGTGGTGACGTCCACGTAGTTGCCGTCGAGCTCATGGCCCGGGGCAAAGCCGACGGCGTGCACGATGATGTCCACGTGATCCCAGTGCTTGTTCAGCTCGGTGAAGACCTGCTCGATTTCCTCGTCGCTGGCGACGTCACAGGGAAAAGTCAGCTTGCTGCCAAATTGTTCAGCGAACTTTTCCACCCGCGGCTTCAGCTTGTCGTTCTGGTAGGTGAAGGCCAGCTCGGCGCCCTCGCGGGCAAACGCCTCGGCGATGCCATAGGCAATGGACAGCTTACTGGCGACGCCAACGATCAGTGCTTTCTTGCCACTGAGTATTCCCATGGGTAAATCTCCCTGTGTTCCTGATTTCGAGGCATTATCCCCGAACAGCTCGGTGCCGGGTAACGCTCAATTGGTCGTAGAAGGCTGCTGGTAGAAGAACGCAGCGTTCAGTAGCTCCTGAGTGTAGGGCTGCGTCGGTGACCGGAAAATGTCATCGGCGCTGCCATATTCCACAATCTCGCCGTGATGCAGAACCAGCAGTTTATGGCTGAGGGCCCTTACCACCGCCAGATCGTGACTGATGAAAATATAGCTTAGTCCGTATCGGCTCTGCAGGCTCCGCAACAGCTCGATCACCTGCTTCTGCACCGTGCGGTCCAGCGCCGATGTCGGCTCGTCGAGAATGATCAGGTCTGGCTGCAGCACCAGGGCCCGGGCGATCGCGATGCGCTGACGCTGGCCGCCGGAAAACTCATGGGGGTACCGGTGGCGGGCTTCGGGGTCCAGGCCGACATCCTCCAGTGCCCGGATTACCCGACGGTCGTGTTCATCGGCCCCGTCCGGGTCGTGGATTTCCAGGCCCTCCCGAATAATCTCGGCGATCGACATACGGGGGCTGAGGCTGCCAAAGGGGTCCTGGAACACAATCTGGATGCGCCGGCGCCAGGGCCGGAATTGTTTCTGGGTCAGTGGGCCGAGCTGTTCGCCGGCCAGGCGAATGGTGCCGGAGCTGGCCGTGAGCTTGAGCAGCGCGTGACCAATGGTGGTTTTGCCACTGCCACTCTCGCCGACGATGCCCAGGGTCTCACCGCGGTTGACCGTGAAATTGGTGGCTTTGACCGCATGGAATGCTTCCTTCACCTTGCCGAGCAATGACTTGCGCGTGGTGAACTTGACGTCCAGGTTGGCCACCTCCAACAGGGTTTCTGCGCTGTCGGGGTGCGCAGAGGGCGCCTCCGGCGGCTCCGCATCCAGCAGCTTTTGGGTATAGGGGTGCTGGGGGCTGGTGAACAGCGTTTCGGTGTCCGCCTGTTCCACCAGTCTGCCCCGTTCCATCACTGCAACTTCGTCGGCGTAGCGATGGACAATGGACAGGTCGTGGGTGATTAACAGGATCGCCATGCCCAGCCTGGCCTGCAGTTCCCGCAGCAGTTCCAGGACCTGTTTCTGCACCGTCACGTCCAGGGCCGTGGTGGGCTCGTCCGCGATCAGCAGGTCGGGCTCGTTGGCCAGGGCCATGGCGATCATTACCCGCTGTTTCTGGCCGCCGGAGAGCTGGTGCGGGTAACTGGCCAGACGGCGCTCCGGATTCTGGATGCCAACCAGCTCGAGCAGTTCCAGTGTCCGCTTCCGGGCCGCGGAATTCCTCAGGCCTTTGTGCAGCGCCAGGATTTCGCCAATCTGCTTCTCCACCGTGTGCAGTGGGTTCAGCGAGGTCATCGGCTCCTGGAAAATCATACTGATTTGCTGGCCGCGAATCTGGCGCAGGCGTTTGTCGGTGGCCTGGAGCATGTCCTCGCCCCG